>JALYWZ010000747.1 GCA_030852505.1 Myxococcota bacterium
CGGATACCGAGCGCGCGACGGGTGCACGCGGAGCGACTGCCGCGGGGCGAGGCGAGACCGCCGCGGGGCGAGGCGAGACCGCCGGCGCCGCCACTGCCACCTCTTCGAGTGGCACGACGATCTCCGGCAGCTGCGAGTCGCGGAGCAACAGATCGGGGTGAGCCTCGTGGTCCGGGTGCGCCGCGCTTGCCGGCAGCGGCTGCGGCCCGGAAGGCGCATGCTCGGCATCCTGGAGATCCGCGAGCAGCTCGGCGACCGACGGATAGCGGTCGTCGCGGTTCTTCTCGAGGCAGCGCCGCACCACGGCCTCGACCGCGAGCGGCACTGCTTCGCCAGCCGGCGTTTTCAGCGGCGGAACCGGCGCATCCACGTGTTGGGCCATCACGGCCAGCGGGTCGTCGCCGTCGAACGGCAGGTGACCGGCCAGCATCTCGAACAACATGATGCCGAGCGCGTAGATGTCGGCGCGCGGATCGACGGCCTGGCCGCGCGCCTGCTCCGGCGACATGTAGCTCGGCGTCCCGAAGATCGCCCCGACGTGCGTGAGCCGGCTCCGGGCGCGCGTCACCTTGGCCACGCCGAAGTCGAAGATCTTCACCAGCGTCGAGCCGTCCGACTCGCGGCCGACGAACACGTTCTCCGGCTTCAGATCGCGGTGGACGATACCGGCCGTGTGGGCCGCCCCGAGTCCGTCCGCCATCTGACGCACCACCTCGACGGCCTCGGCGACCGGCAGCGCGTGCCGCGCCTGGAGGATCGACGCCAGCGTCTCGGCATCGACGTGCTCCATGATGAAGTACGGCGCGCCGCTCGGGAGCGAGCCGATGTCGAGCGTATTGACGATGTGCTTGCTCTTGATCGCGGAGGCGGCGCGGGCCTCGTTCACGAAGCGCTCGATGACCTCGGGCTGATCCGCGTACTCCGGGCGCAGCACCTTCATCGCCACGGGCTTCTCGAGCACCTCGTGGTGGCACAGGTACACGAGCCCGATGCCGCCACGCCCGACCAGCCGCTGCACCCGGTAGCGCTGGTCGATGACCACGCCGCTCGAGACCTCGACCGGCTCGGTCGCGGGCAGCTCCGTCGAGCTCGGCGTGGAGTCGGTCACGGGCGGCGGGGTCGGGTCCTCCGGCATCGCCGCTTCACGCGGCAGCACGATGGTCGCGTCGTCGTCGTCCGCGCCGTAGACGCGCGGCTCGACCCCGAGGACCTGGTCCAAGAGGCGAGAGTCACCGGCTTTGGGGGAGCTTGGGGAGCTCATCGACGCTTTGGGTTGCTTCTCAGAGATGCCGGAACATCGTCGGCCGATCGGCCAAGCATCGTCACTCGAGGAGGCCTGGGAACATATCTCAGGTCGCGGACCTGGCAAAGGAACCACCGGCCGCGAAGCCAGATGATGGGCAGGAAAGCCGGATCAGTCGATTGGTAACGACCCCGGGTCGCAATAAGGCAGCTCGGAGATCCCGCCGGCCGGCCGCGGGACGCAGCCTTACGGGATTATTCCGCCGCGCTGCTCTGCGAGCCGGAGCGCAGCGCGCCCAGGATCAGATCCACGTTCTTCTTCGCGTCCCCGAACAGCATGCGGGTGTTGTCCTTGAAGAAGAGCGGGTTCTCGACGCCGGCATAGCCCGCCGCCATGCCGCGCTTCATCACGATCGTGGTCTTGGCCTTCCAGACCTCGAGCACGGGCATGCCGTAGATGGGGCTCGAGGCGTCGTCGAGCGCTCCGGGGTTCACGATGTCGTTCGCGCCGATCACCAGCACCACGTCCGTCTCGGGGAAGTCCTCGTTGATCTCTTCCATCTCGAGCACGATGTCGTAGGGGACCTTGGCCTCCGCGAGCAGCACGTTCATGTGCCCGGGCAAACGGCCCGCGACCGGGTGGATCGCGAAGCGCACGGTCTTCTTCCGCTGCCGGAGCCACTCGGAGATCTCGTGGATCGGGTACTGCGCGTGAGCGACCGCCATGCCGTAGCCCGGTACGATCACCACGCTCTTCGACTCGACGAGCAGCGCGGCCGTCTCTTCGGCGCTGATCGGCGTGACCTCGCCCTCGATCACCGCGGAGCCCTTGGCCGGCGCCTTGCCCTCTTCCGCGCCGAAGCCACCGAGGATCACGCTCAAGAACGAGCGGTTCATGGCGGCGCACATGATGTAGCTCAGGATCGCGCCGCTCGAGCCGACCAGCGCGCCCGTGATGATCAAGAGGTCGTTCGACAGCATGAAGCCGGCGGCCGACGCGGCCCAGCCGGAGTAGCTGTTCAACATCGACACCACGACCGGCATGTCGGCCCCGCCGATCGCGAACACCAGGTGCACGCCGAGCAAGCCGGCGAGCGCAGCCTGGATGCCGAGCGAGACCACGCCCTCTTCGACCGGCGCGCCGACGAAGCGCACGCCGAGCACCACGCAAGCCGCGACGATCGACAGGTTCAGCCAGTGCCGACCCGGCAAGAGCAGCGGCTTGCTTCCGAGTAGCCCGCGCAGCTTGCCGAAGGCGACGATCGAGCCAGTGAACGTCACCGCACCCACGAACACACCGACGAACACCTCGATCTCGTGGATCACGAGCTCGGTGCCGGTGAGCGTCTCCGGCCCGAGGTAGCTGCCGAAGCCGACCAACACCGCGGCGAGCCCGACGAAGCTGTGCAGGATCGCCACCAGCTCCGGCATCGACGTCATGGCCACGCGCGAGGCGAGCAGCGCGCCGATCACACCACCGACGCCGAGCGCGACCGCCATCACGGCGTAGTTGGAGACGCCGGAGATCGCCGTCACCGCCACGGCCAGCGCCATGCCGACGATGCCGAACAGGTTGCCGCGGCGCGCAGAGTCCTGGGCGCTCAGGCCGGAAAGGCTGAGGATGAACAGCACGCCTGCGACGAGGTAGGCGACGGTCGTTAGGCTCGCGGGCATCGAAGGGCTTTCGTCAGAGACAGCAAGGAAAAGTTACCGGCGGAACATCCGCAACATGCGCTGCGTCACCAGGAAGCCGCCCGCGATGTTGATCGAGGCGAGCAGCACCGCGGCGGCGCCGATCAGCGTCACGGGGTCCGTGAGCTCGCCGTGCAGCTGCAGCATGCCGCCGACGATGATGATGCCGCTGATGGCGTTGGTGACGCTCATCAGCGGCGTGTGGAGCGCGGCCGTCACGTTCCACACCACCTGCCAGCCCACGAAGCAGGCCAGCACGAACACCGTGAGGTGCGAGACGAACGCGGGCGGAGCGACCGCTCCGGCTCCCAGGATCGCCGCACAGCCGGCGAACAAGCCAATCACGCCGGCGTTGCTCTTCTTCGG
>JALYWZ010000748.1 GCA_030852505.1 Myxococcota bacterium
GGCTCCGTCAGCGCGGGTACCGGCACCAGCGCCGTCACTGCCGAAGCAGCGACCACCGCCCCGGCGGCGGGTTCTTCGGGCGGCGGCGGCGCCGCGCCCAGCAACGTCTCGGCGCGTGGCAACGAGTCGGCGATCAAGGGCGCAACCTGGGAGATGGAGTTCCACGGCTACCTGCGCGCGCCGATGCGCTTCGGCATGGGCAAGCGCGACAACCCGCTGGACGGGCAGAGTGCCAACACCTTCCACTACCCCGTGATCCCGGACGACCAGTACCTGAACTGGCAGTTCACGAGCCACAACAAGAAGGACTGGGCGGAGGTCTTCCTGAGCTACGGCACGCCGTACGCGAAGGGCGTGGTCGCGCTCCAGGGCTTCAACTTCACCGACGCCAGCTGGAACATCTACAACGCGAACTTCGGCATCTCCCAGGGCTACGTGGCCCTGACGCCCGACCTCGGTTACGAGAACTTCCGGCTCTCCGGCAAAGCCGGCGCCTTCTGGGCGCGCTACGGCCTCGCCGGCAAGTGGGACGCGGGCGAGTACGACACGTACTTGATCGGCCGCACGCACGTGATGGGCGCCCTGGCCCGCATCGAATACGACGTCGACGACGCGAACATGCTGTGGGTCGAGGGCGGCTTCGGCGCCAAGCGCCCGAACCCGACGCAGTTCAACAACGCCCGCTTCACGATGCTCGGCCACGGCCACGTCGGCTTCCGCTTCGGCAATGGCATGGAGGTGGCCGGCCACTACATGCACAGCTTCGCCAAGGAGGAGGACCGCATCCTCCAGCCGCCGAACCCGAACCCAGCAGGAACGATCAGCGAATACCAGGCGCCGAACTATCCCTCCGCAGTGATGGAAGCGAAGGACGGCAGCGTGTCGGTGATGGGCGTGGATGCGCGGCTCGAGCTCGGCGCGTTCGGCTTCGCCTTCCTCGGCTATTCGCACATCAGCGCCAAGAACGCGCTGGTGGTCGCCCCGGCGATCGAGGTGCTGCACTCCTACGGCGGCGGTGAGTTCCAGAACGGCGTCACCGACAACTACCTCGGGCCGAGCTGCCGCGGCGTGTCGCTGCCGGCAAACACCAGCGGTCCGTTCAACACCTCGCGCGAGAGCCCGAAGAACGCGGCGCCGTACAGCGCGACCGGTCCGTCGGGCTGCAGCGAAGGCAACGGCGCGGTCGACAGCGTCCTCGCGCAGTGGGAGTTCAGCTTGACGAACTTCCTCCAGCAGTCCTCAGGCGGGCAGAAGTTCTGGGGCGACGGCCAGGACGTCAAGGCCACGATTTACGGCATGTTCAACAAGGTGAAGTCGGACGTCGAGACCTACGACGGCATTACCAAGCTCAAGTACGGCGCCGACATCCAGGCGCAGATCCTGCCCTGGCTCACGTTCGCGACCCGCTACGATCGCGTGCAGCCGAACAGCGACATCGCCAATCAGTCGTTCTCGATCCTGTCGCCTCGGCTGGTCTTCAAATCCACCTGGAACACGCGCGAGCAGATCGCGATTTCGTACTCGCGCTACATGTACAACCAGCGCGAGTGTGCCGACGGCGTGAACCCGGCCTTCAACACCAGCGAGAGCGGCCCGTACGTCGGCTACGCCTACGACGCGAAGCAGCTCCAGTGCGTGCAGCCTCCGAGCGCGCCGTCCTCGCCCGAGGCCTTCGGCGCTCACTATCAGAACCTCGACCCGCAGACGCGTGGTGCACCGGCGACCCGCCCGGACATCAACGTGTTCAAGGTCGAAGCCTCGATGTGGTGGTGAACGCGCGAGAGGAAAGCCTCTTGTGATCGCGGTTTACTAACCGCGTTTGCGGCCCGGCTGGTGGCACACTAGCCGGGCCGTTGCTATTCTGAGCCTTCTTCATGGCGGCATTCTCGCGGCTTTTTGGGCATTTCGCGCTTGGCGGGCTCGCGCTCGTCGTCTCCTGCTCGAGCGACGAGAGCACGGGGCGCAATCGCACGATCCCGACGTCCACACCGGGAACGGGAGGCGGCGGCTCGGTCGTGTCCCCTCCTCCGCCTGGCCCCGTCACGATGGGCGGCGGCAATGGTCAACCCGTGGTGGTGCCCACCGGGGGCAGCGGCGGCAGCGGCGGGCAGGCGATCTGCAACGAGCTCACGATCGTGCCGACGCCCGTGGTGCCCACGGTGCTGATCGTCGTCGATCAGTCGTCGAGCATGTTCGAGCCCGTGGGCATGGCCCCGTGGGACCTCTTGTACACGACGCTGATGGCGGACGACGGCGCCGTCAAAACGCTGCAAGACAAGGTGCGCTTCGGGTTCACGAGCTTCAAGGGCAACATGACCGCCCAACCGAACGAGACCGGCGAAGCTTGCGCCGAGATGGGTGAAGCCAACTTCGCGCTCAACAACTACGACGCCATCAACACCGAGTACAAGGCGCTCGGCAAGCAATGGATGCCGGGCATCAAATGGGAGACGCCCACGGGCCACGCGCTCACCCGTGCCACGGCGCAGCTCACGGCCTTCACGGCCATGCCGGACGGCCCGAAGAACATCCTGCTCGTGACCGATGGCAACCCCAACACCTGCCAGATCGTCGATCCGCAGTGCGGTCAGGATCTGAGCATCAAGGCCGCCCAAGACGCCTTTGCCGCCGGCATCCGCACTTACGTGATCGGCATTGGCGACGTGATCCAGGACGTCAATATCGGCTGTGAGCCGCGCTGGGGCCACTGCGGCGCCGACCACCTGGCGGACCTCGCCAACGCCGGTGTGGGGCTACCGGTCGCGCCCCAGCCCATGGAGTACCCCTGGCAGAGCTGCGCGGACGCCTACACCCCGCCGCGCGAGCTGAAAGCGACTTACGACACCACCGGCATGCCCGGCAACGCGCCGTTCTACACGGCCAAGAACCAGGCCGAGCTCACCGCCGCGATCCAGGGTCTGCTGAACAGCGTGCTCTCGTGCACCGTGCAGATGAACGCGCTGGTCACGGGCGACGCCTCGCTCGGGCGCGTCGACGTGAACGGCACCCCCGCGGTTTATCAGAACCCCGACGGGTGGCAGCTCGAGGCCGACAACCGCAGCGTCACCCTCGTGGGTAAGAGCTGCGACGCCTTCAAGGCCTCCGGCCAGCTCCACATCAGCTTCCCCTGCGACCCGACGGGTAAGCCCGTGGTCGTGCCGATCAACTAGGCCGCAATCGGGATAGGGGCGCCAGGTAATCCCTGACGGCCCCTCCCACACCACCCGGCATGCGGGTCCGCACCGGGCGGTTCGAAGAGTTGAGGTCACGGGGCCAGCCGGGGGATGCC
>JALYWZ010000749.1 GCA_030852505.1 Myxococcota bacterium
GATCCTCCCGCCCCCCATGACGCCTACCAGCTTGCCCGGACCGCGGCCGTGGCCCGTCCTCGGCACGAACGGAAATCTGCTGAGTTTCGTGCTCGATCCGCTCGCGCACGTGGAGCGGCTGTTTCGACAGTACGGGCCGATCGCGGCGCTGGTGCGCGGGCGTTCGCGAAGGATCGCCTCGCCGGGCCGCGATACACCGGCGATCGTGTTCGTGTGCGGGCCGGAGCTGAATCGCGCGCTCTTGTCCGACGCGGAGAGGTTTCACAAGACGCCGCTATCGGGTCCACTATATCCGGAGCAGGGCGCCACCGAGCGCACCCGGCCGCTGCTGCGTGTGATGACCGGGCTCTTCAACGTCAACGGCGAGGAGCACCGCGAGCGGCGGCGTCTGATGCTGCCCGCATTTCACAAGAGCCGCATCGATCAGTATCGCGACGACATGGTGTCGATCACGGAGGCGGTGATCGAGCGCTTCGAGCTCGGCGCGGTGCGGAACATCCGCGACGACATGACCGAGCTCACGCTGCGGATCGCGACCAAGACCCTGTTCGGCGCCGACATGCGCGAGCAAGGTCTGTCGATCGCGCGCTCGCTCGCCAGTTGGATGCAGGCTTTCCGGCCCGCAGCCGCGCTGCCCTACGACGCGCCGTGGCTGCCCTACCGGCGCTTTCTCGAGCTTTCGCGGTCGATCGACGTTCAGCTCGGCGAGCTGATCGCGGAGCGCCGGCGGCTCGGATCCGGCGCCGACGTGCTGTCGATGCTGCTGGAAGCGCGCGACGACCAGGGAGCGCCGCTCGGCGACGACGAGCTCGTCGGTCACACCGGGGTGCTGTTTGCCGCCGGACACGAGACCAGCGCCAACGCCTTGTGCTGGACGCTGTTCCTGTTGTCGCAACACCCCCGGATCGTGGCCGAGCTCCGCGAGGAGCTGGCGTCCGTGCTGGGCGGAGAAGCACCGCGCACCGATCAGCTCGGCTCGCTGCCGCTGCTCGAGGGCGTGATCAAGGAGAGCCTGCGCCTGTTACCGCCGGGGCCGTTGAACCACCGGATCGTCGCGCAGCCTGCCGAGCTCGGCGGCTTCGCGGTGCCCGCCGGCAGCGAGGTGATCACCAGCGTCTACCACACGCACCGAGATCCCGAGCTCTACCCCGAGCCCGATCGCTTTCGTCCCGCGCGCTGGGAGGGCTTCGATCCCGGGCCTTACGCGTTCAGCCCGTTCGGTGCTGGCTCGCGAATGTGCATCGGCAGCGCGTTCGCGATGATGGAGCTCAAGATCGTGCTCGCGATCTTGCTCCAGCGCTTTCGCTTCGAGCTCGATCAGGACAAGCCGCTTGACCGCGTGATCAGCATCGTGATGGCGCCCAAGCCCGGGCTGTTCGTGCGGGTGCACCCGGGCGACCATGAATTCGTGCCGAGGAAAGGCCCTCGGCGCGGCAATGTCTGGGGCATGGTCGCCCTGAATGAGCCGAGGCCGCTCAGCTGCGCGTAGAGCGCCGGCGCCGCAGCACGGCGAGCAACCCGAGCAGCGCGAGCGATCCGAAGACAGCTCAGCGCGCTCGTCTCGCTTCGGGTGACGCCTCGCGTGCGCGGCGCTCGATCTCGGTCATGAGCGCGTCCTCGAGCGGGACCTTGAAGCGAACTCCGACGTTGTAGCGCCAGATCGGGTCTTCGGCGCGCGGCTCGACGTGGATCACCTCGGCGGCCACTTGTCGGCCGCGGTGCTCACCGTAGAGCTGGAGCGCGAGGATCAGCGACTCGTGCCGGTCGTAAGCGTTGCGGGTGGCGAGCAACGCGCCGCTGCGGCTCGTGTTGTGAACGAGCGCCACGTGCCGGAGGTCGCTCCGGCCGTTGATGCCCGCGGGGATCGAGGACGGGAAACGCGCATCCGAGCGGCGGTCATTGAGAACCGGGAAGGCCTCGACGACGGTCGACGGCTCGGGCGTGGGGCGGCTGTAGCGCGTGGTCGGGCCGTCGCTCGTGTCCTGCACCCAGTGCTCCCGCGGCTGCATCAGCACGGGCTCGAGCGCTGCGGCGAACTCTTCGACGGATTGGAAGCGGCGCTCGGGGTCCCGGGAGGTCGCACGCGCGAACCACTCGTCGAAGCCCGGAGGCACGGCTGCGATCTGCGATGGGACGAGGATCGGGTCGAAGCAGATCGAACGAAAAATCGCAGGCAGCGATGCTCCGTCGAAGGGCAGCTCGCGGGTCACGCACTCGAACACGATCACCGCCAGGCTCCACAGATCCGAGCGGACGTCGACCGCGCGTCCCTCGGCTTGTTCGGGGCTCATGTAGTGCGGCGTCCCGATCAAGGTTCCGCTCTGGGTGAGCTGCGTCGCGGCCAGGCCGCGATTGGTTCGCAGCGCCTTGGCGATCCCGAAGTCCAGCACCTTGACGAAGAAGCCGCCCGCATCATCCACGAGAAACACGTTGTCGGGCTTGAGATCGCGGTGCACGACATGCTGCGCGTGGGCGCGCGCCATCGCCCGGCACATGCCGTTGGCCACGGTCCAGATCTCACTCGGCGAGAGCGTCGCTCCCCGACGTAGCCGTGCGCCGAGGCTCTCGCCCCCGAGGAACTCCATCACCAGATAGGGACAGCCCGCGTCTACGCCGAAATCGAGCACCTGCACGACGTGTGGGCTGCGCAACGACGCCGCGGCGCGCGCTTCGCGCTCGAAGCGCTTGACGACGTCCGCCACCCCTCCGAGCTCCGCGTCGATCAGCTTCACCGCCACCTGGGAGCGCAGCGTCAGGTGCTCGGCGACCCAGACCGAGCCCATCCCTCCCCGGCCCACCTCGTAGAGGAGACAATACTTCGAAGCGACGATACGTCCCGCTGCCACGATCTCCGAGTATCCGCTTTCCCTGGCCCGGGCGCGAGCTTTCGCTACGCACCCGGGCATTCCAGGCAAAAAATGACTACGGCTCGTGGGGCTCCGCGGGAGGGTTTTAACGCACCGATTCTTCGCCGACGGTCACGACGTCGCTTGCGCGCGCGCGTTCGAAGATGCGCTTGGCGACATCGCGCTCATCACCGTTGTTGACGTGGACGGACACGAGCACGCTGCCTGCGGCGATCTTTCCCTCGTAAGCTTTGGCTTCGATTTCCGGGATGCCGAGGCCGACCAGCGCGCCGGTGAAGTACGCCAGCCCGCGCGGCGCCGGCCGCTCGCCGATCAGCGGCTCCATCACGGAGAACACCTCGCCGACCCACGGATCGGCCGCCTCGGTGACGACCGGCGGGAGCTTCACGCGCTCCGCGAGCTGCACGTCGCCGCCGACCACC
>JALYWZ010000161.1 GCA_030852505.1 Myxococcota bacterium
GCGCTGGACCGGGCTCGGCTTCGCGCACGAAGACCGGCTGGTCCTGGCCCGCGATCGGCGCAGCGTGCTGTTCTGGAGCGCGCGCGATGGCCGGTACCTCGGGCGGCTCTCGGTGCTGCCCGAGGGCGGCGCGCTGTTCACGACGGCGCAGCTTGCGCAGGATTCCGAGCCGATCGCGACCTCGGCGCCAGTGCAGCTGTTCGGGGAGCGCGCTCGCGAGGCCCTGTCGTGCCGCGTCGAGAACCGCTACTACCCGCTCGAGGCGTGCGCGGAGCGCTTCGAGGACGGCGAGCTGTTCCGGCGCACGCTCTCTTCTAGCCCTGTTCTCAGGGGCGGCACGCGCCGCCCCTCCCCGCCGAAGTGAATTCGTCGGGGCCCCTCCCCACGCGCTCACTCTTTTCGTCGGAGTTGTCCGCCAATCTCGGCAAGTTCCTAACCGTTTGTCGCTCTAGGGGAATGCGGGCTCGGCGGGCGCGGCGCCCTCCGTGGTGGCTCCGCGTCCGAGCTGACCGAGGCGGTTGTCTCCCCAGCACAGCAGCTTTCCCGCGCCGGTGAGCGCGCACGCAAAGCCGCGGCCAACCGACACCTGGGTTGCCCCGGCGAGCCCTGCCACGGGCTCTAGCTTCGGCAGCGCGCCCTGTCCGCTCGTGCTGCCGTGCCAGCAGGCAACGCTGCGATCGTCGCGGATCACGCAGCCGGCGCAATCGCTGCATCCCGACTGCGGTGAAGCATGACAAGCTACGGCGCGCGCTCCGGTCGCCAGCGGCCCCTCGAGCACGAACGGAAAATCTTGGCAGCCGGCTCCGGCAGGTTCTCGGTACTCGCTGGCGGCAAAGACTTCACCCCTGGTGGTGAGCACGCACAGCGCGCCTTCGTTCCCGGTGAGCTCTCGAACCCTTCCCGGGAGCTCGATCCGAACGGGGCCCGCGCAGTCGAGCGGTGAGCCCCAACAAAACAGGTTCTGCGACGCCGTGGCCGCGCACCCGAGCTGGTAAGCGATGAAGGCCCCGTTGACGGGCTCCGGCACCGGCACTCGCGCCGGGCGCTGGAGCCACGGAGGGTCGGTCTCGTTCGCCGGAAACCCGAGCCGGCCGAGGTGGTTATTTCCCCCGCAGCTCAGGGCGCCCTGCTCGTCGAGGCGGCACGCGCCCGGCGCGCCACCCACGAGCCGTTTCGCCGGTGAGCCGCCGGTGCGCGCTACCGACTTGCGATCCCCCCAGCAGGCCACGCTGCGATCCCGCAGCAGAGCGCAGCTCGAGGTCGCGGTGAGCTCGAGGGCCACCGCAGGCGCTTCCAAAGTCACGCGCACGGGCGTTACACAGGCGGAGCCGCAGTCGATGCCCAGCTGGCGCGCGTCGTTGTCTCCCCAGCACAGCACCTCCCCGGTTCGATCGATGGCGCAGGCGTGGTTCGCGCCGGCAGCCACGAAATCGATCGCGAGCCGCGGCGGGCTCTCTGTGACGGGCGAGGAGCTTGCGACGGAGGCGGCGGTCGACGTTGCGAGGGTGGCGGCCGGGGCCGGTTCTCGCGAGCCGAGCTGCGCGGGCGGCGGCCCACCGGGTCGCCCCGCACAGGCCGAAGCCACGGCGAAGAGGCCGGCTCCGACCATCCAGTTCACGGGATCCCCGGGAAGAAATGGGCGGCGGTGTAGGCAAGCTCGGTTGCGAGCGGAGCGGCGCGGTTCACACCTGCTTCGCGAGGGTTCGGTGCCTTGAGGAGCTGCTCGTACGGAACCCGCGTTCCGAGGACGTCATCGGGATAAAAGGGGTTCGTCATCACCGACGGCCTGATCACGAAGTCGGTGTTGGTCGCGTTCGGAGCGAACTCGCGGCCGCCGTTGTAGCGGCGAACGGTGTCCCGGTGGAAGATGTTGCGCTCGCGCGTGGTGGCCGTCGCAGAGGCGAAGTTGAAGCGGCCGTTGGCTGCGGCCCCCGCCGCGATCATCAGACGGCGCACCGCCTCGCGCGCGTTCTGCTCCACGTCCCAGCAGCGATCCATGTTGCCCGGTGGATCCAGCTGACCGATGCCGTAGCCGTGCGGCGCGCCGAACACCGGCATGTCGAGCTCCTTACCGTGTGCGAAGCTGGTGCCGCCGAGGGCGATGGTGATCACGCCGGAAAAGGCCCCGCCCGGCGTCGCGTATTGTCGACTCCCGGTCTCGTGACGCGCGATGCGCCGCGCGGTTTCCTTCCAGATCGCGAGCGGCAGCAGGTTCAGAAAGGCCGAGGTCGCGACGTTCCTGCGGAAGGTCTCTTCCGTGATCACGTCCACCATGTCGGCGAGCTGTGCCGGGGTCAGGTTGATGCCGTGGACGCGGAACCGCGGCAAAAGGATCAGCGGGGCGGCGGGTGGAGGCGCCGGCGTGGGCGTCGCACCCGCCGGGGGCACGCGCGGGAACACCAGGCCCGGATCGGCCGCTTTCCCGTCCACCTTCAGCGCTCGTAGCGAGAGCAGACCGTCGCCGCCGCGGATGATGGGAGCGGAGCCGGTCGCGCCGTCTACGCTGAGGATCGGCTGCCACTCGATGCTCAGCGCGGGCAACGGCGGAGCACCCGTTCGGCCCCAGCTGCGCGGATTGTCGGCGCCGGCGTCTGCGATGCGCACCACCGGTAAGCGCCGATTCGCGACTGGAAAGGGGATCACGGCCGGCGCCGGCGTCACCGCATTCTGAATGACTCCCTGGTTGATATTGGCGATGCGGCGCTTGAACACGTCGGGCTCGGCGTCGAGCGTTACGGTCACGGTCTGGCTCGCGCTCACCCGGTGAGGCGACTGCACGGTCGGGTTCGTGGCGGCGCGATCGGGCGTTTCCCAGGTCACGTCGAGCTGCCAGTCGAGGTCGAGCTTCCACTCGACGGTCGCGTCCTTCGGTCGGGTCGCGCGCCGGATCATCAGATCCTCGAGGCCCGCGCGGTCCAGGCCGACGAGCTCGAGACCCGCCATCCAGCAGGGCATTTCGGTGGCGGCGAACTGACCTTGGCCCGCCGGGAGCACCGGCGTGGCGGTAGCGGGGAACGTGACGGTCTTGATGTTGTGGTTGCGGATGCCGTAGCGCACCATGCGCCGCACGCGCCCGAGGGCGCGCTGGGCAGCGCGGGCGGCGGCCGCGTCCGCTCTGGTGGTGCCAGGCTGCGACGAGGGCGAGTTCGTGTAATCGAGCACCAGCACCTCGTCGCGCACGTTCTTCGACGGCCCGGGCTGCTGAGCGTTCGGGTTGGCCTCGAAGTCGTCGACCAGCGACGTCTGCGCTCCCGCTACGTGGAACGCGAAGCCGGCGACGTGGGGCGGCGTCAGCCCCTTCGGCTCGATCACGAACAGCATCGGTCCGAAGCTGGTATTTTCCGGAAAAAATAGCGTGCCCGTGAACTCTTTGACGTCGCCGCTCTCTTTGCCGAGCAAAAGCTCGAGCTCTTGCTGGGTACCACCCGCGAGGTTCGAGCCGTCCTTCAGCACGGAGACCGCCGCGCCCGCCGCGTCGAGGATCTTCAGGATGGCCTTGGTGGCCGCCTTCGGTACGGCCCCCGCGATGCGGATCCCGCGCGGCCGCTGGCTGACCGAGGCCGCGACCGCCGGTGGTGCTCCGCTCTCCTGCAGGGCGCGCTGCGTGAACCAGCTGGCGCCTTGCTGGATGCCGTTCGTGTAATAGGGATCGTCCGGATCGTCGAGCTTTTCGAGCAGTGCGAACAAGAGGCACGGTTCGTCTGCGGGCGCGGTGAGCGAGATCCGCGAATCGGGGATGCGGATCTCGGCCAGCGGCATGCGCCGGATCGCGTTCGGTTGTCCGGGCGTGACGTGCACCGGGCCGAGCGCAGCGAGCGAGGCGCTGAGCGACAGCGGGACCGTCACGGCGCATAGCGCCGGCGTCACTACCGCCTCGGGCAGCGGACGCGCGCCCTGACTGTAATAGACCTCCGCCCGGTTGCCGACCTGGCTCGTGAACGGCGTTTTGTAGCCGTCTTGGCGGGTGCGCTCGCCGCTCGTGAACTTGAACAGCAGCCCCTGCGCGTCGGCGCGCAGCACCTGGAAGGCGCCTGCCTCTTTCCAGTAAACCCAGCCGTTCGACAACTTGGCACGGCTCGCGCCGTTGTCGATCGAAACGATCACATCGACGTCGGTCATCTCGAGATCTCGTGCGGTGACCCGGCGTCAGCCGCCGTGCAGGCTCACGAGCGCGTCGCGCGTCGCCGCGTCCAGCGCCGACGCTCCGGCGGCGGGTTCGCCGAGCCCGCGATCGGCGCGGAAACGTCGCAGCGCCGCCTCGGTTTGGGGGTTCATCGCGCTAGCGCTCGGACCGGTTTCGTAGCCCAGGTTGTTGAGCCTTCGCTGAATGCCGGCGATCTGCTCGGGACCCGGCAACTCGCCGACGCGGAGCTCCACCTCGTCTTCGTCGTACTGCAGCACGACGCGCGCTGCGATGTCCGGCACCTCCTCGTCGATCATGCCCTGGTCATCGGTCTTGTGTTCGAGGAAGATCGCGTCGTCCACCACGATCGTATAGAACACCCCGGCGCG
The DNA here is from genome assembly GCA_030852505.1 of Myxococcota bacterium. GTDB lineage: Bacteria > Myxococcota_A > Polyangia > Polyangiales > Polyangiaceae > PMG-095. Next base: position 4,513 of record JALYWZ010000161.1, read on the forward strand.
CGGTTCGAAGGCAGTGTCGAGCAGCTGCAGCTGGACGCGCCGGGTTGGGATTGGCGCTGGCGGGCTGCCGCCTTCGACGACCGGCTCGGGATCATCGATGAAGCGCTCCTGGAGCTCGACGAACACGCCGCCAGGAGGCAATTCGTCGGCGCTGGCGAGCCCCTCCTCGTCGGTCTTCCCGGGGCGCGTGCCCCACGGCGAGCGCAGCAAGAACGGGGAGTTCGCGGCAACCGGTCCGTCGGTGTCGAGCCGCAGCACGAGCCGCAAGAAGTCCGCGTACGGCAGCTCGTCGGACCCGACCGAACGCCCGCCGGCTTCGACGGTGTAGCGGAACACCACCTTGGGAAACGCCGCGCCCGCTTCCATCGTGCCGGCGTGGGTCACGGCCGCCTCGTCGAACCACTGCTTGAACGGCGCCTCGATCCGATCGGCGAGCGCGACGCCCGCGACGCTCGGCCCGGCGTGCGGCGTGCCGTCGACGAGCTGCTCGATCAGAAACGTGGCGGGCAGGCCGGCTGGAGCGCCCGGTGCATCGACCAGCATCTGGCGCTCCTGATTGAACTGAGCCTTTTCTGGCAGGCCGCTCCAGATGGCCTTCCAGCGCTTGGCGCTGATCATCGGGTCGAGCGGAGCGCGCTCGTAGAAGCCGGGCAGATACAGGTCCGCGGTCTCCGGGTCGTCGGCGGCCTGCTCGATGTCGGGCTCCTCGCTCGGATCGAAGAACAGGATCTCCACGCGCCGGTTGAGGGCGCTGCGGAAGTTGTCGACCCCGAGCTCCTCGATCGGGAAATACTCGCTGAAACCCAGAAATTCGTGGTCTTTCGAGGTGAAGACCAGCTTCTCTCGGAGCGCGGCGAGCCCGGCCGCGTCTTCTCCGAGCTCCTGCCGAAGCGCGAACTCGTAGCAGTCGAAGAACGCGCCCCAGGTGAGCGGGCCGACCGAGCCGTCGAGTGCAAGATCCGCCGCGCTCGAGCCCAGGGCCGCCTTGTTGGTGTTAAAGTCGCGCTGAAAGCGCCGCACCGGCTCGACACCCGTGCTCTGCACGTCGTCGATCTTGCCCGGGTCGCAATCGAAGCTCAGGTCCTCGAAGGCCGTGGCGACCCAGGACAGTATCTGCTTGTAGTCCGCGACCGTGTGGCGCGCGTCGCACAAGCTCACGAACTTGGCGCGGTCGCCTCTGAGCAGGGACAGCGCGACCTCGGCGCGTTGCTCGCTGAGCTTCTGGTTGTACGCGACGTCCGCCGTGGTGTCGGTGTGTCCCGCGACCAGCACCGTCTTGCCCGGGTGTTCCTCGTTGAAGCGCAGCGCCGCAGCCACGACGCCGACCGAGCTCACGCTCTCGTGCTCACCCTGGGCGTTCGGCGCTTCGCCTTCGGGCAGCACCACGGCGCTATCCGTTCGGAAATGCGCATCGACGAGCTCCGCGAAGATCAGCTTCGGGCCATCGGGGTCACCGGCCTCGAGCTCGACGGTCTCCTCGACGCGCTCGCGCCACGCCGGATACTGGGTGCTGCCCGGCTTCGAGTTCGCGCCCGGCGGGGCCGGCAAGATCCCGAACTCGGCATCGAAGAAGAAGAGCTCGACGCGCCGATCGAGCCGGTCGCGCTTTTCGTCCGCCGGCTTCTGGTCGAGCTCTTCGCCGGCGTCGTCGAGCGGGAAGTTTTCTCCGCAGCCGTGCGCGATCGGCGGCAGCTGGCTGGTATCGAGCTTTGCGCCGTCGAGGGTCATGTACTCCTTGATCAACGCGGTGCGGGTGATGGGGCCCGCCTTGCCGTCCACCTCGAGCCCGCGAGTGCGCTGGTACCAGCGCACCGAATCCTCGCCCTTGGGCTTGGACACGAAGTCGGGCATGGCCAGGAGCATCAGCCGATCTTCGACCTTGCCCCAGCGCTTCTTGGCCTCGATCCCGGCGTCATAAAAGCCGAGCCAGGTGTCGTGATCGTCTTCGAGATAGGCGATCGTGGCCTTGGCGCGCTCGAGCGAGAGCTTGTCGTTGTAGGCAGCCCCCCCGCGCGTGTCGGCGTGACCCACCACCAACAGCTTGCCGGGCCGCTTGTCGAGGTACACCTGCCGCAGCTTTTTTATCGCCGGCAAGGTGGTCGGGAGCAAGAAAGTCTTGTTGGTGTTGAAGAACATGTGGAGCCGCGCCAACACCACGCGCGGCACCGCGCCGATCAAGCGGAGCTCGGGCGCTCCGTCGGTCTGTGGCAGCACGACGAGCGGGCTCTCGTAGGTGTCGCTCGTGCTCGTGTCGCCGATCTCGAAGTCGAGCGTGAGCTTCAAGCGGTAGTCACCGGGAAGCACGTCGGGGTGCAACAGCCGGCCCTCCGCGTCGGTGGTTCCGCGGAAGGTCGCAGGGCCCTGGATCGTGTAGTCCCGCTGCGCATGGCGCACCCGGCCGCGCGTGTCCCAAAGCTCGAGGAAAATCTTCCCGAGCGGCGGCTTGAGCACGATCGTGTTCGGGACCACGGCCTTGACGCCGATCGGCCCGACTTTGCCGCCCTCGAAGACGAGCTCGGTCTGATTGCTCTCGGCCGGCGGGCTGCCCGGGCGCAGCGATTGCCAGCGCGGGTCGAGGATCTCCGACGCCTCGTTCGGGTCGACCACGGAGACTTGCGCCGTCGAGCCGTGCACCCCTTCGAGCAGCGCCACGCCGCCCGCGTTGGTCGTGATTTCGTGGCGACCGTCGCTGGTCACGAGCTCTACGGCCATGCGGTTGATGCCCTGCCCAATCTCGTCAGTGAAGCGCACCTCGAAGAACGTCGTCGCCGGATCCCGGCGGGCCTGGGGCCTCGGCGGCAGCGGCTGCTCCGGCGGCTCGCTGCGCGCGCGCAGCTGCTTCGGGACGATGAGCTCCACGAACAGCCGGCCCGCCGAGAACTCGAGCTCGAGGGCGTTCGAGAGGTGTTCGGCGAGGCGCGCGAAGCGCTCGGGGTTGAGCGACAGGTCGGGCGCACGGAAGGCGAGCTCCGACCCCGGAAACGGAGAGAGTCCTCGCATCAACAGCTGTTCGAGCCGCAGCGCGGCCGAAAGCTGCACCGGCTCTCGCGTCTCGAGCCCGTGGCGCAGCTCCGAGAGCGCACGCCTGGCCAATGCCTGCTGCTCCGGCGTGCGCAGAGGCTCCCCGCGGCGGACGCTGATGCGCAGGATTTCCGTAGAAACCCGGAGCTCGACTACCTCATCACCCAACAAGCGAACCCGAGCCTAGCCCGGGCCGCCCAGGTTTTCGAGCCGAAACCGGCGAGCGCCCCCCGCGCTCAGCGGTCGAACTCGGCGACGCCGATGGTTCCGGTGAGGCACACGTAGTCCACCTTGGTGCCGTCGACGCCCACGATCATGCCCGTCTTGCCGTCCCCCGCGTCGCGGCAGCGCTTGGCGATCGCCGCGGTGCAGGCGAGGTCGATCTTGCTGCTTTCGCTGATCGTGCAGCCGTTGCCGATCGAGCCCGCCTCCACGCTGGCCTCACGCGCGTGTCCGCAGGCGGCTTGCAGCTGGGTGTCGTTGTTGGTGAGGCCCGTGTAGAAACCGAACGTGAAGCCTTCGTCCTTGCACTTCCGGGTGACGGCGTTCACGCACTTCGGAAACTGTTGCTGACCGCCGGGGCAATCGCCGCCGCTCTTGCTGAAGGCCGCGTCGACGGTGAACGTCTTTTTCTGCACGTTCTCGAGGCAGGCTATCTCGTAGCGGTCCTGGTTCGCGTTGGGTTTGCCGGTGATGACACCGGGGTTGCTGCCGAACGCCTTGCACCAGTTGGTCGCGGCCGTCATGCACAGCGTGAACGTGATGTTCGACTCGCTGCACGAGGGGTTCAGCTCGTTCAGGGGCTTCAGCTCCTTGCACTGGTTGGTGCAGGCGTCCTGGGTGTCGTTCTGGTTGCCGTCGTCGCACTCCTCGGAGCCGTTCTTGGTCCCGTCCCCGCAGCGGGCCTCGAGCTGGCACTCCGAGCTGCAGCCGTCGCCGTCGTTGGTGTTGCCGTCCTCGCAGGCCTCGCCGTCGGACTCGAGCGAGTCGCCGCAGGCCGGCTTCTGACAGTCGTTTTTGCAGGCGTCGGTGTTGTTCTGGTTGCCGTCGTCGCAGGTTTCACCCTCCTGGGTGATGTTGTCGCCGCAGCGCCTCGGCTTGCAGG
>JALYWZ010000750.1 GCA_030852505.1 Myxococcota bacterium
TGCTTACCCCGCGCTCGGCGAGGACTTCGCGCACGCCGCGCGAGCTCGTTATTTCCCGAAGCTCGACGGCGTGGCCTGGGGCGAGGCCGTGCTCTCGGCCGAGCTCCGCGCCTACGTGGCCGCGCTCGATCCGCACGGCGCCTGGACGCCGCTCGACGAAGAGTGGTCGCTGTACGCCGACGAGCCCGGCTTCGACGCGGGGCCCCGGCTCTGGGGTCGCGTCACGCGCAGCGCCGCCGGTGTGCGCCTCGTGGCGGACCCGGTGCCACCGCTCGCGATCGGCGATCTCGTGCTCGAGGTGGACGGCGTCCGGACCGCCGGCATGCCGCTCGAACAAGTCGAACAGCTCGCGCGCACCGAGCCTCCGCCGGGGATGCCGCGCCGCGTGTTGGTCCTGCACGCGAACGATAGCGAGCCCGAGGAGCTCGAGATTGCGGCCACGGGGGAGGCCGATCCGGGTGACGAGCCCGAGCCGCTCGAAACCGAGCTCGTGCGCTACGGGAACGGGCGAGTCCTGGTGGTCGAGCTACCGAGCGTCGCGGACGGCGCGGGCGAGGCCTTCGCGCGCGCGCTCGAGCAGGGCGAGCGGGAAGAGCTCGACGGGATCCTGATCGATCTGCGCGGCAACGGGGGCGGCTCGACCGACGCAGCGCTCGAACTGCTTGGCTTGTTTTTGCCGGGCGCGCCGCTGTTCCCGCTCGCCCAACACGGCCACGTCGTCGAGGTGATGCGCGCGCTGAGCGCCGAGGAGCATCGGCCCTGGTCGGGCCCGGTGGCGGCGCTGGTCGACGGTCGCACCGCGAGCGCCGCGGAGATGATCGCGGGCGCGCTCTCCGCTTACCGTCGCGGTCCGGTGGTCGGCTCCCGAACCTTCGGCAAAGGTTGCATCCAGGAGTACACGGACGACCCCACCGGCCAGGGCGTGCTGCGGCTGACCAGCCTGTTGTTCGCGCTGCCCGACGGCTCGCCGCTGCAAGGCGTGGGCATCACCCCGAACCTCTTGCTCTCACTGCCGAAAACGAGCGCGCGCGAAGCCACCGTCCCGGGCGCGCTCCCGAGCTACACCGGCCCAGACGTGCGCGCCGGAGTGGCTCGGCCGTGGCCCGCGTGGCCGCCCCATCGGCAGCGCGTCGGTCCTTGTCGCGAACCGGTGGTGTGCGCCGCGCTCGCACGCATCGGCGACGCCGAGACGCGCGGCGGCCCGCACCTCCGCCGCGCACGGCGTAAGTAGCGACCCCGTCAGTTCCCGAGCGAAAGCTCGCTGCCGAGGGCCCTTCGGGAGCTCGAAGGCGCTCGGTCCTCGAGCTCGCGCTGCCATTCGCTCGCGCTGGTTCGGATCGCGAACGACAGGAGCTCTGCGCGTCCGGAGACGTTGAACCGACGGAAGATCGCGTTGAGTTGATTGGCGACCGTTCTTGCCGACGTTCCCCTCCGAATGCCGATGGCCTCGCCACTCAGACCCTCGAGTCGCATCGACGCAACCTGACCCTCCGCGGGTGGCAAGCGCGCCACCAGGCAGTCGTCGGGACGCCGAGCGCTGACGAGCTCTCGACCCAGCACGCTCAGACGCGCGAGGAGGGGTAGCGCCACGACACCGCGATGGGCGTGAGCCGCCATCGCGAACAGCATCGGGGCGCTCGCCACGCCGCCGTCCGAAAGCCCCATGGCCCGCAGCGCGTCCCGAATCATCACGCTGACGGTGGAGACGGAAGCTTGGCATTCGTCCGCGAAATGCTTGAGCGGATGGCCGAGGAATGCCGCTTCGAGCGCGTCGAAGCATTGCTTCGACGGACGCTCGCCGGGGACGCGGGTCTCGAAGGTCACGTGACAGTACCCGTCCCGATAATCGAAGTCCGTCACGACCTTGGATCCACCACGCAGCTCGCTCCAGAGTGACGCCGCGCTCGCGGATCCGGAGACGCACTGCCCGGTCTCGAACATCGGCGTGCCGAGTAATGGAACGTCCTCGCCTAACCTGCGCTCGACGCGAATGGCAATCGACATGCGCCACAATCAGCAAAGAGCGTTCCAGACAAGGATCCTCCACTTTTGCCCGCTTCACGTCCGAGGGTGTCCGCTACTCTTGACACCAGTGACCTCTGCACCGGACGATTGACCATTACCGCGGCCGGCGCCGAACGAACGGCAACGAGTGTCCCCTCAGAAATCCCTAAGAAACGTCGAATTCGCCCGGGCGACGACCCAGCGCCTGCGAGCGTCGATGGAGGTCGACTCGCACCCCATCGACACGAGCACCTGGCCCAAGCTCCCACCGCGCTTCCGCATTCTCGGTCAGCTGGGCAGCGGCGGAATGGGCTCGGTCTTTCGCGTCCTGGACCGGGAGCTCGGCTACGAGGTCGCGCTCAAGCGTTTGCACGGTGTGACGAGTCAGGATCGACTGGCCCTGAAGCGCGAGTTTCGAGCGCTCACCCACATCGTTCACCCGAATCTGGTCGCTTTACACGACCTGGTAGTGGACGGAGATCACTGCTTTTTCACGATGGAGCTCGTGATTGGCCGGGAGTTCGTCCAGCACTCCCGGCAGCTTCGGGCGACCATCGACCCGCGCTCCGCCGAAACCGAGTTCCATGACGCAGCCCGGCAGCTGGCGCTGGCCGTGAACGCTCTGCACGAGGGGGGCGCCCTGCATCGCGACATCAAGCCATCGAATGCACTGGTCGCGGACTCGGGGCGCGTCGTGCTCTTGGATTTCGGCTTGGTCGTAGTACCGAGCGACCCAGCCGCGGCCAGCGGGCGCGAGTTTGTAGGAACGCTGGAGTACGCGTCGCCCGAGCAGCTCTGGGGCGAGCCGGTCACGCGCGCGAGCGATTGGTACAGCTTCGGGGTGGCGCTGTACGAGGCAGTGTCCGGTCGCTTACCGATCGAGGCGCGGGCCCACGAAATTGCTTATCTAAAGAAGCACCACACGCCACCGTCCCTCGCCGAGCTCGGTTATTCCGTGGACTCGGAGTTCGACGCCCTGGTCTCGGGCCTCTTGCGCCCAAACCCCGAGCAACGACCGGACGCGGAACAAGTGCTGGCCTGCTTGGGCGGACAGGTCAGCGGGCGCACGAGCTCTTTGCCCCGGCCGGCGCGGCAGTCCGCTTCGCTCGTCGGGCGTGAACGCGAGCTCACTCAGCTCTCGCTGGCATTCGAGTTCGTGCGAGGGGGTAGGACGCTGTGGTTCGAGATTGCGGGAACCTCGGGCATCGGCAAGAGCGCGCTGGTCCGAGCCTTCGCACAACCCCTCGCCAGCGACGAACGCGCCTTCGTGTCGTTCTCGCG
>JALYWZ010000751.1 GCA_030852505.1 Myxococcota bacterium
GCCGCGACCTGGCTCTGGGCGCTGGCCACGTTCGCCTGGTGGTCCGAGGGATCGATCTCGATCAGCACGTCTCCGGCCTTGACGTCGCTGCCCTGGCGCACGTGGACCTTGGCCACACGCCCGCCGATCTTGGCGGCGATCTTGGAGAGCGTTTGCGGCACCAGGTAGCCCGTGGAGGTGAGCTCGATCGCCGCCTGTGCGGGTGAGACCAGCGCGACCTCGGTGAGCTCCACCTCGGTCTTGAACACCTTGGCCTCGAGGAGCGGCACGCCATACACGTAGGCCGCGCCCGCGCCGCCCAGCAGGAGCGCGGCGATCACCAGGTTCTTCCACAAGCTCGAGCCAGGAGGCCGCCGCCCCGCGCTGCGATCGATCTTGAGCGCCGCGAGGTTGTTGGAGAGTTGATCCGCCATGCCGCCGTCCGCGCCGAGGCGCGAATCGCTAGCACGCCCGTCGGCAGCTGTCTTCCGTGTCCCATCCCCCGCACATTGCGCTCTCGCCGAAATCCCGCGCTCGTCCTGGCCCTACTTCCGCGCTGATCGGCAGAGAGCCGAAAGCTGACCGCCCCGGCCGGCGGCGACCATGGTATGCCCGTCCCTTCCGAGCGCTGCACGATGCGCAATCCGCTCGAGTTGCGAAACAAGCCGGGTGCCCGGCCGTACGTTGCCACGTACGTCGAGAACCCGTACGCGGAAGAGAATCCCTTTCGCGTGCAGAGCCGCGGATCCGCGCGCGAGTGGCCGCGCTTCGAGCGAGCGATCAGCGAGACCTTGCCGATGCCGGTGTATCCGTCGCGGCCCGAGGTCGTGGCCTGCTACCGCCGCTGTTGGGAGATCGCGTTCGCGAACTTCCGGCGCGCGACGGACGAGAACGGCTTCGTCTCCGACTACGCGTCGACGATGTTCGAACAGTCCCTTTACCAATGGGACTCCGTGTTCATCACGCTGTTCGGGCGCTACGGCGATCGCGCCTGGAAGTTCCAGCGCACCCTCGACAACTTCTACGCGAAGCAGCACCCCGACGGCGGGATCTGCCGGCAATTCCTCGAGGACGACGGCAGCGAATGCTTCGCGCGCTTCGATCCGGCTGGGAGCGGGCCCAACGTGCTCGGCTTCAGTGAGTGGGAGTATTACCGGTTCTTCTTGGACAAGGATCGGCTCTCACGGGTGTTTCCGGCGCTCGTTGCGTACGGCCAGTGGCACCGGCGCTACCGCACCTGGCCGAACGGCAGCTACTGGGGCACCGGTTGGGCGAGCGGCATGATCAACCAGCCGCGCACGCCCGAGGGCTCGCACCTCTGGTACGACCACGCGCACCGCACCTGGGTCGATACCAACATGCAACAGGTGCTCGCCAACCGCGTGCTGCTCGAGATGGCGGACGTGCTCGGGCGCCGCGACGAGCTCCGCGATTTCGAGGAAGAGAACGCGCTGCTCGTGCCCTGGATCAACGACCACCTGTGGGACGAGTCGACTGGCTTTTATCACGACCTCGAGCGTAGCCAATCGCGCGTCGTCTCGGTGAAGACGATCGGCGCTTACTGGGCGCTGCTCGCGGACGCGGTGCCGCCCGAGCGCCTGGAACGCTTCGTCGACCATCTGCGGCAAGAAGACGAATTCAAGCGCGTGCACCGCGTGCCGAGCTTGTCCGCCGACACCCAGGGATACGATCCCGACGGCGGTCTCTGGCTCGGCGGCGTGTGGGCCCCCACGAACTACATGGTGCTGCGCGGCCTGAGCCGTCACGGCTACCACGACCTCGCCTACGAGATCGCGCACAACCACTACTTCAATGTCGTGGAGAGCTTCGCGAAGACCGGCAGCGTCTGGGAGCATCTGGCACCCGACGCCAGAGCCGAGGGGCGCGGGCGAAAGGACTTCGTGGGCTGGACGGGGATCACGCCGATCGCCGTGCTCTTCGAGTACATCCTGGGACTCGAGCCCGAGCCGGCGCGTCAGCGCCTGGTCTGGAACCTGCGCACGGTCGACGAGATCGGCGTGCAGCGCTACCCGTTCGGCAGCGCGGGCTCGGTGGACCTGCTCGTCAAAGCGCGCACGGACCCGGAGCAAGCGCCCGAGCTCGTCGCGCGCACCAATCAGCCGCTCGAGCTGGAGCTCGTCTGGGCGGGCGGGCGGCGTACGGAGCAACTGATACCGAAATGACTGCCACGGTTTGGATCGACGGTAAGCGCTTCTCCGCGGAGGCGGCGCAGGTCAGCGTCTTCGATCGCGGCTTTCTCTACGGAGACTCGGTTTTCGAGACGCTGCGCACCTACGGCAAGCGTCCGTTCGCGCTCGAGGAACACCTCTCGCGGCTCGAACGCAGCGCCGAACGCGTGCTGATCCGCCTGCCGCTCGATCGCGACGGGTTCCGCCGCGAAGTGAACGAAGCGCTCGCCGCCGTCGATCACGACGAGAGCGTTTTGCGGCTCATGCTGACTCGAGGTCGTGGCGAGAGCCTGGGGCTCGATCCAGGGCTTTCGACCACGCCGTTGCGGGTGATGCTGGTGATGCCGCTGGTTGCACCGCCGGCCCAGAAGTACGAAGCCGGCATCGGCGTGATCACGTACCAAGCCCCGCGGCTCGCCGACGGCACTGCTGCCGCGGGCGCGAAGGTCGGAAACTATCTGGCCGCGGTGCTGGCGATCGACGCCGCGCGTAAGGCCTCTGCCGAGGAGGCCCTGTTCGTGGATACCGAGCGGCGCGTGCTCGAGGGCTCGACCTCCAACGTGTTCGCGGTGCTCGGCGGTCGGCTCGTGACTCCGCCGGAAGAACTCGGCATTCTGCCTGGAATTACCCGAGCCCACGTGTTGTCGCTGGCTCTGCGGCGCGGGCTCCGCACCGAGATCCGTCCCGTTTTGGTGGACGAGCTGTTCCAAGCGGAGGAGCTGTTTATTTCCTCTTCGATCCGCGAGCTATTGCCGGTGGTTTCGGTGGATGGACGCCGCATCGGCGACGGCCGTCCGGGCCCGACCACTCTTGCTCTGTTGTCGGATTTCAGAGAGGCCGCTAGAGCCGGCTGAAGCGGCGGAAATGCTGATTGTCGCGATCCCACGGCTGAGATAAGGCAGAGCTGCGGAGTCGAGCGAGGCGGCTCGACAAGGAGTGGAATCGGCATGGCTTATTCATCGGCTTTTGGGCAGCGCATGGCTGCATTGTTGGTCTTGGTTGCTCCGCTCGGGCTCGTGAACTGCGGCGACGACGACGGAGACTCGACACCGCCGCCCGCGACCGGCGGCGTGACGGGTTCGGGAGGCGCCGGCACCGGCGGGGCCGCGA
>JALYWZ010000752.1 GCA_030852505.1 Myxococcota bacterium
GTGTGGAACAGCCGAGCTACGGCGCGCGTCGCGTCCCGTCTCCGCGCGCGCCGACGGCGTTCCCCAAGGTCCGGTTTCAGACGGTCGACGCCCACGCCTACCGCTACTGGGACCCGCTGCCGCCCAGCATTTTGGCGGCATTTCCAGGCTGCGACGAGCACGCGCTCGCCGGCGACGGACGCCTCTGCCCGTCCGCGACCCTGCCCGCGAAGCGGCTCTCCGCAGCGCAAGCGGCGGAGCTCCTCGAGCTCGTGGCGCTGCCGGATCCGCGCTTTCGCTTTCGCTGCGATTTCGATCCGCACCACGCTTTCGTCTTCCGCGACACCGAGGGTCGCCCGGTCGCCGAGCTCCAGGTCTGCTTCGGATGCGGCGAGTGGATGCTCGACGACGAGGGGCCGCGCCCGTTCCAGAATGGCGGTTTCGCGCGGCTCGCAGCCCTGTGTCGCGACCTCGAGCTAGGCGGTTGTCCGCCCGTAGACCCGAAGGTCGAACCCGAGCTGTGGCGGTCGTATCGAGAGTGGCTCGGAAGCGGCGCACCCCCGCGACCGAGCGTCGCGCTCGGCATCCCGGGTGAGGTTCGCCTTTCGGCGCTCAGCCCCGAGCAGCGAGCCAAGCTCTGCGCCTACCGTGCCGTCGAATCGGCTCGCTTCGACCCGGACGCGAGCGAGAGCGCGCGCTACGAGCTCGACGATGGCAGGGAATTTTGGCTCCAGACGTACGACGAGTGCCTCGCCGAGTTTCCGAAATGCGACGTTCCTCTGGCCGCCGTCGAGGGGGTCCTGTTTCATCGCACGAGCGCGCCGGGACGCCCTTTCGCCCAGTCCTTCGAGTGCTTGAGCCGCGCCGTTTTCGGACCCATCGGTGAGTGCCTGTGGGGGGTGGGTCGCACGGTTCCCTAGCGGTGAGGCAGCGATTTCGTCTATCGTCACGCTCGCTTGGTTTGGCAAACACGGAGTGAGGGTCGATGAAGCACGTGGGCTGGTTGGCGTGTCTTTGCCTTTTGGGTTGCGCGCGCGGTCCCAACGTTTCGGGCGATTTGCCGCTCAAGCGCGTGGTCGTTTATCGCAACGGTGTCGGCTATTTCGAGCGCGAAGGGCACGTCGACGAAGAGCGCGTCGCGTTCCGGATGCGGCAGCGCATGGTCGGCGATTTTCTGGCGTCGCTCGCGGTGATCGAGCGCGGCGGCAGCTCCGTGCGCTCGGCCTCGTTCCCGCTCGAGGTCGAGGAAACGACGCAGCCAGAGCCGAAAGAGCCGGAGCCTCAGCCGCGCCCGCTGGACGGCGAAGGGCCGAGGCCGAGCGAGCCGAAGCCGCCGGAGCCTCCGAAAAAGCCCGATCCGCAGGCAATGCGCGAGGTGCTGCTCCATCTCGACGGTAAGGAACACGACCTCGCGATCGGCTACCTCGCCGAGACGCCAGTCTGGCGCCCCTCGTATCGCGTCGTCGTCGCTCCCGACGGCAAGGCCGATCTCCAGGCCTGGGGCATCGTCCAGAACCTGTCGGGAGAGGACTGGAACGGCGTCACGCTGTCGCTCGTGGCCGGTGCGCCGCTCGCGTTCCAGTCCACGCTCGGCACTCCCGTGATCCCGGAGCGCCCGGTCGTCACCGATCAGGGTGAAGTCGTGGCGGTCGTCCCCACCGGAGTCACGTCGCTCGATTTGACGGAGGAGGGCTTCGCCTCGGGCATCGCCGACCGTTACGCGGGTGGGGTCTCGCCCGAGCCCGCGCCGGCTCCCGAACAGAGCGCCGCCTACGACCGAGACGAAGCCAAGCGGGAAGCGCCCGAAGCGGAGGTCGCAGGGGGCGTGACGGCGACGTCCGGCTCGATGCGCCGCCTTTCGAACAAGGCTGCGGCAAAGCCTGCCGCGCAGGCCACCCCCGGAGGGCTCGTGGCTCCGCCTCCGCCTCCGATGGCCCCGCGCCCGGCCCCCACGCTGAGCGCGCCGCGACGCCTGTCCGATCTCGCCGCGGTGGCAATCGAGGCCGGCACCACGCGCTACGACATCCCGTATCCCGTCACCGTTCCGAACGACAGCGCGACGATGGTGCTGCTCACGAGCCAGCGCGTGCCGGGCGCCGCCGTGCTGCTGTTTGCTCCCGAGCCGGGGGTAGAGGCATCGAGCTCGCACCCGTTCCGGGTCGCACGCTTCACGAACACCACGCCCGGCCTGCTCGAGCGCGGCCCGATCGCCGTCTTCGAAAAGGCTTCGTTTCTCGGGCAGGGCATGCTCGAGCCGCTGCCCCCGCGCGCTACCGCTACCGTGCCGTTCGCGCTCGAACGCGGCGTCGCGGTCACTTCAGAGCTGCGCGTCGATCAACAGGGCTCGCGCCTGTTCCGCATCGAAGGCGGCGCACTGTACATCGAACGCGACTCCGTTCAGCGCACGCGCTACCTGATCGACAACGGCAGCGATCGGCCGATGAAGCTGCTCGTCAAGCATCCGCGCCAGCCCGGCGCTCGCCTGTTCAAACCCCCCGCCGGCACCGAGGACAACGTCGGCACGCTCACGGCGTTGATCCCGATCGAGCTCCGCACCCGCGGTAAGGCCGAGCTCACGGTCGACGAGCGCCGCGCCAACCAAGAAATGGCCGATTGGCTCGACCCGCTCGCCGACGACGCCGTGCGCGGCTACCTCGCCGATCCACGCGCGAACCCGGCGATCGCCCAGAAGCTCAAGGACGCCTGGGTCGTTCGCGAGGCGCTCCGCAAGCACACCGACGAATTCAATGCGCTCTCCAAGGAGCGCGAAGAGCTGGAGCGCCTCACGGACGAGACCCGCCGCAGCCTGCGCGCCATCGAGAAGAACCCGCAGGCGGCTGACCTGCGACAAAAGCTCACCAAGCGCCTCAGCGACGCCTCGACGCGCATCGACGCCATCACCAAGCGCGGCATCGAGCTGCGGATGAGCATCGACGAGCAACAGGTGCGCTTCCGGGATGCCGTGCTGGGCCTCAAGCTCGAAGCGCCCCTCCCGCCCAAAGACTGACGAAGCCGGGCGGGGACCGGGGACGACCACGGACCACGGGACCAGGAACAGCGGCGCACGGCCGGCTCGCCGCTCGAGCTCCAAACAGGCGCGCCCCCTCGCCAACCCTCCAGAGAGATTTTTTCGCCATCCAGGGGGGTGGCCGAAGCGCTGAACCAACCCGATCCGGGGCTTCAGACGGCCTCCAAAACACCCGAAAATCGCCGGCCCAGCGCCCGACCCGCCGGCGACAAACATCTGAGCAACTTGGGGACAACTCGGTCGATCAACGCGAATCGAGCCGAGTTGATG
>JALYWZ010000753.1 GCA_030852505.1 Myxococcota bacterium
CCCCGCTTCCTTCCCACGGTCGGTCGCCCTTCCGCAGTTGCGGTTCGCTTCGATCGGGATGACCTCCTCTCGACTGGACTTTCACCAGCAAGACAGCGCCCATGCTGGGCGCACCAAAAGAGCGAGAGCGGAGCCACCATTCGGTGGTCCGCTCTCGCGAGCTCATCTGGGTTGGGACGAGTCCCGGTCTGGCTCTAGCTTCGGTTCAGCCGCCGGCGCTGCACTTGTAGACGTTGGCGGTCGCGCCGACCTGGAACTTGCCCGACTGGCCGTTGCAGGTGCAGCACTGGCCCGTCAGGACCTTGTTCTTCTCGTACTTCTGGCAGCTCACGGTGCACGAGCCACCAGAGGCGCTGCCCGGCTGGTTGAGGTCCCAGGTCGGGTCGACGGTCACGGTGCTCGCCGTGGACTTGAACTGGATGTACGGGTTCAGGTTGGTCATGCTGCCGCCGTCGTTGGCCCACACCAGCTTGTTCTTCAGCTGCGCCGGGTTCGCGAGCGGGCTTCCGTTAGGCTTCTTCGCCGTGTAGGTGAAGTTGATGTCGCAGCCTCCGGGCGCCGTGCTGGCCAGCGTGAGCAGATGGTCTTCGGCGGGGCAGGCGTCCGGCGGGACCGGCTTCCGCTGCGCGATCGCGTCGGCTGCGCGCTTTTCGCAGGTCTTCTGCCCTTCCCAGCCCGCGACCAGGCGCGCGGCGTAGCTGTAGGCGCTGAGCTTCACGCGGTTCGGGAAGCGGATGTAGTTATCGTACTTCGCGTCCTGGAAAAACAACAGCGCCTTCAGGTTCTCGCAGTTGTTGCCGCGCGCAGCGCACTGCGCCTGGCCCTGCGAGCTCAACGTCAGATGCCGTTGATTGTAGGTGCCGATCTTGGTCGTGAAGTCGGTCGACACGTTCCAGCGGCCGAGCTCGGTGGCGATCGCGACCGCCACTGCGGCGATCATCGCGTTCGTACCTTCGGGGTTGGCGCAGTTGACGAGCGCCTGATGATCGGCACCGGCGCTCTCTTGTTCTTCGAGCGGGGCATCGACGGCGCAGGCAGACGCGAGCCCGACCAGAGCGGACATTGCAACGAATGATGAAACGAACTTACGCATGGGGACTGGGGCTCTCCTTTCAATGAGCTGCCAGTCCCTTGTGCAGCAGGCGTGCCAGCACGCGTTGCGCTCTCGACTACGTTTACCGGTAACGGCTCCGAAGCGTGCCGATTTGGCGCACCGCGGCGAATTCAGCAGGTTTCACACCAGGGACGCGCCGCCGCCCTTCTCTCACTCCCAACGGCGCGCCACCGACGCGCGCCCACCGGTCCGCCGCTTTCGCTTCATCCACGCCCGCACGACATGTGCATCGCTGTTTGCGCGAGACGCTCACTCGGATCCCCGCGAGAGAATTTCTCGATCTCGGTCGTCCCGATCCGAGCCGCGAGCTCGTCCAGCGCTCGCGCTCACCCTCAAGCATTTGCCTACATTCAGGCCCGAAATGACGCGAGAGCGGAGTCACCGCCGGGTGATCCGCTCTCGCGAGCTCATCGAGGAGAACTCGTATCAGTCCATCGAGCTTCGGTCGTACCGAAGCCGAGCAATCAGTTCGGGGTGTCGCAACGGTAAACGTTGGCCGTCGCACCTGCGACGAACGTGGCGGACACGCCGTTACACGTGCAGCACTGGCCGGTCAGGACGTTGTTCTTGTCGTACTTCTGGCAGCTGACGATGCACGAACCACCTGAAGCGCTGCCCGGCTGGTTCAGGTCCCAGGTCGGGTCGACGGTCACGGTGCTCGCCGTCGACTGGAACTGGATGTAGGGGTTCAGGTTGGTCATGCTGCCGCCGTCGTTGGTCCAAACCAACTTGTTCTTCAGCTGCGCCGGGTTGGCGAGCGGGCTCCCATCCGGCTTCTTGGCGCTGTAGGTGAAGTTCATGTCGCAGCCACCGGGAGACGTGCTGAGAAGGGTCAGCAAGTGATCTTCCGCCGGGCAGGCGTCGGAGGCACCCGGTGAGCTCTTCGCGCGGGCTTCGCAGGTCCTCTGGGCGCGGAAGCCGGCCACGAGACGGGCCGCGTAGCTCCAAGAGCTCAACCTCACGTTGTTCGGGAAGCGGACGTAGTTGTCGTACAGCGCGTCTTGGAAGAAAAGCAGCGCCTTGACGTTCTCGCAATTGTTTCCCCTCGTGCTGCAGCGCGCCTCACCGACGGAGCTGAGCGCGAGGTGCTGCTGGTTGTAGCGGCCGGTGATCTCCTTGAAATCGGTGGTCACGTTCCAGCGGCCGAGGTCGTTGGCGATGGCGACCGCGACGGCCGCGATCATCGCGTTCGTGCCCTGCGGGTTGGCGCAGCTCAGGAGCGCCAGGTGGTCGGACCCGGCGCTCTCCGGCTCGTCCAGAGGCGCCTCCACCGCACAACCAGAGGCAAGACCGACGACAGCAGCCGAAGCAATCAACAATGAAACCAGTTTTCGCATTTTGGGCAGCTCTCCCTTCCGTGAGCTTGTCCCGAACTAGTGCACCCCACGTGCCAGAACGAGCGTCTCCCTCCTGGGTTACGAAACCATGTCACCCCACCGGCCGGCCTCTTTCGCGAGGCGCTACACGTCGCAAAAAGACGCGGTTTTGCCGTGATTTTCAGGACTGCGAGCGGCACTCACAGGTGGCGTCTGAAGAGCGATCGACGCACAACCGGCAGCACTGTGCGGGGTGAGTTGCCGAACGAGTCGTGCAAATCGTTGCACAACTCGTTCACGGGTTGCGCAACGGCTCACGTCGTTCTGACTTGTGGATAAGAACGGCGACCCCCGACCGGCCGATAGAGATCAAATAGAGAATCGTACCCGGTGCGGCCAAGTCTACCGCGTGGATGACAGGCGCCGAGGTGGCCCACGAAACCACAAAATGCCGCGCGCCGCGACTCGCCTTCGAGAGGCAAGCGCGGCGCGCTGGAGCGATTACTGCTGACTCGAGGTGGCCTCAGCCGTTTCCGCAGGTCTCGAACAGCGCTTCGATCTGATCGCCGCAGGCGTCGGTCTGGAGCCCGATTTGATCGTCTTCGTTGCACTCGAAGTCGCTGGCCGGCTCGCCCGCGAAACACTCGAACAAGGCGAACGTCAGCTCGGCATCCCCCTCGCAGAGCGTGGTGAAGACCTCGAATGACGCGTCGCACTCGGAGTTGCAGTCGTCGCCGAGCTTGTTGCAGGTGATGTCGATGTAGTCCGCCAGCGTGGGCTCGGGGGCGCCGCCGGCGCCGCCTTCACCCGACTCGCCCGCGGTGCCGCCTTCGGTCGGGACAGAGC
>JALYWZ010000162.1 GCA_030852505.1 Myxococcota bacterium
GCTCGCGCCGAGCTCCACGGGCTTCGACGCGTCGTCTCCGATGCCGAGGTCCGCCGCGCTCGCCAGCACACCCTCGGAGGCGTGACCGTAGAGCTCACCGCCCTCGACGTCGCGCAGCGTTGGCTCGCTGCCCGCGTACAGCGTCGCGCCCGGCAAGGCCAGCGCCAGCCGCTGCCCGACCTTCAAGTCCGTGAGCGTCGTGACCACGCTGCGGGCGCGATCGGCGTCGATGCGCAACAGGCGCGCCGGGCTGCCGGTCACGGCTTCGACGCCCGTGACCTCACCCACCACGACCTTGGGATCGACGGCGCCGATCGCCTGCACCTGCTCGACCTCGATTCCGGCGAGCGTCAGCCGCTCCGCCACCTCGGCGGCGTCGAGCGGGTCGACGAAATACTCGTTCAGCCAGGACAGGGGGACTCTCATGCGGAACTCAACGAAAGCAGCGAGGAACGGGTCAACGAACGCGAACGGGCTCAGCCGAACTGGGTCAAGAACCGCAGATCGTTCTGGAACAGGTAACGGATGTCGGGCACGCCGTGGAGCAGCATGAAGGTGCGATCGATGCCCATGCCGAAGGCGATGCCGCGCACCTTTTCGGGATCGTAGCCGCCGTTCTTCAACACCACCGGGTGCACGAGGCCGGCGCCGCCGAGCTCGAGCCAGCCGCTCTGCTTGCAGACGCGGCAGCCGGAGCCGCCGCACAGGGTGCAGCGCATGTCGACCTCGACGCTCGGCTCCGTGAAGGGGAAGTAACTGCCGCGCATGCGCACGCGATCCGAGCCGAACATGCGGCGGGCGAAGCGCAAGAGCACGCCCTTCAGATCGCTGAGCCGCACGTCGGGGCCCACCATCAGGCCCTCGATCTGATGAAACTGGCACTCCGCGCGGGTCGTGACCTGCTCGTGCCGGTAGCAGCGCCCGGGCAAGATCACACGCACCGGGCCCGGCGCGTAGCGGCGCATGGCGTGGATTTGACCGGCCGAGGTGTGGGTGCGCAGCACCGCGCGCTCCGACAGGTAGAAGGTGTCTTGCATGTCGCGCGCAGGGTGCGCGGGCGGCATGTTCAAGAGCTCGAAGTTGAACTCGTCGAGCTCGGCGTGACGCGACTCGAAGGTGGCAAAGCCGAGATCGTTGAAGACCTTCTCGAACTCGCGGATGACGAGCGTGATCGGGTGGTAGCCGCCGCGCGCGAGCGGCCGGCTCGGCAGCGAGACGTCGATGCTGTCTTTCTGGATCGAGCGCTCGAGCTCGAGCTTGGACACGAGCTCGCCGTGGCGATCGTAGGCAGCCTTGAGCGCCGTCGCGACCTGGTTGACGCGCGCGCCGAACGGCTTGCGCTCCTCCACCGGCAGCGTACCGATGCGCTTCCGAAACGCGTTCATCGCGCCGGAGGGCGCGAGGTGGGCGCGGTACCAGGCCTCGAGCGCCTTCGCGTCGGAGACGCCGCTGATCTCGCCGAGCGCGCGGGCGGAGTAGGCGTCCAGGTCTTCGGGGGCTTCCGGCATGGGCGTGCCATGTCACATTTGCGGTAGTTTTTCCAGATCGGCGAGCACGCGCTTCGAGGCGACGTAGCCTGCGCAGCCGATCACCGAGCCTGCCGGGTGGGTCCCGGCGCTGCACGAATACAGGCCCTGGATCGGCAGCGCGTGCGGGAAGCGGTCCGAAAACCCGAACGAATTGTCGATGTGGTGGATGTGGCCGTGGCGCATCCCGAAGCGGCGTTCGATCGCCTGCGGGTGGAGCGGCAGGCGGTCGACGACCAGGCTCGAGGTCCCGGGTGCGTAACGATCGCAGATCGCGAGCAAGCGATCGGCGTAGCGCTCGGCCTCGACCTCCCAGCTCGAGTCAGCGAGCTCGTAGGGTACCCACTGCACGAACAGCGCGGAGCTCAGCCGGCCGTGCTCGTCGCTGAGCGAGGGATCGAGCGGCGTGTGCACGTACCACTCGATGGTCGGAGTGTCCGCGAGCCGCCCCTCCTGAACCGTGCGAAACGCGTTGCGGAGCTCCGAAATCACGCTCTTGCCCTCGGGGATCAGGTGCACCGTGGGGCCGAAGCTCTCGGGCGGGTCGGGCAGACACGTGAAGCGGGGCATGCGGGCGAGCGCCAGGTTCAGCTTGAAGGTGGAGCCGGGCTTCTTCATGGCGTCGAGCCGCTGTCCGAGCGGCTGGGGGAAGGCGTCTTCTCCGACCAGGTCTCGCAGCGTGAACGGGTCGCAGCCCGCGACGACCACCCTTGCGCGGAGCTCGAGGCCGCCGCCGAGCACCACACCGCGCGCGCTCCCGCCCTCGACGATCACGCGCTCGACCGGCTCGTTCACCATCACCTCGCCGCCAGCGCGACGGAACTCCCGGAACAGCTGCTGCGTGACGCTGCCCATGCCACCCTGGACGATCATCCACGTGCCGCCGCTGCTCGGCAGCCGGCACATGTTGTGGATCAGGAAATTCATGCCCGTTCCCGGGCTATCCCAACCCCCGTTGAGCCCGGAGAAGCCGTCGGTGACGGCGTACATCGCCGGCAAGAGCTCGGTGTCGAACTCGAAGCGACCGAGGTACTCCCCGATCGAGCCGCGGCAGAGCTTCACGAACACCTCGCGGAGCTCGGGCCGCACGTAGCGCTCGGCGGTGTCCTCGATCGACAGCGGCTCCTCGAGCCAGGTCGGCGCCACGTCTTCGCGGAGCGCGGCGATCTCCCGCTCGAGGCGCGCGTTCTCCGAGAGGTCCTTGTCCGTGAAGAACTTGCGAAAGTTCTGCTCGACCTGCGCCGTGTCCGAGCCGAAGAGCAGGTAACGGCCCGAGGTCGTGGGCAGGAAGTAGTGCGGATCGCGCCGGATCAAGCAGAGCTCGATGCCGAGCGCGCCGAGCAACTCCGGAGGCATGAGCCCGAGCAGGTAAGCGCCGGTCGACGTCGGCAGGTTCGGCGCCTTTTCGAACGGCCGCTCCGTGCGCGCCGCACCCCCGACCATGGCCCGAGCCTCGAGCATCAGCACCCGCAGCCCCGCGCGCGCGAGAAAGATCCCGGCCACCAGAGCATTGTGTCCGGCGCCCACGATCAGCGCGTCCCAGCTGCCGCGCTCGGCGCTCTTCCGGTCGATCGGCTCGGCCTTGTCCATGCGCCCGAGTGTTCCATAGTACGAGCCTTCTTGCCGATGCCGAAGCTCACCCCGATTAGCCGCGAGCTCGGAAAGCGCGTGGCAAAGCTCGAGTTCTCCGCGCCGACGGCGTTCGTGTACAACCCGCTCGACTACGCCCGCCGAGCCAACGAGGCCTACCTCGAGCGCTACGGCGAGCAGCGCGGGCGGGTGCTTCTGCTCGGCATGAACCCGGGTCCGTTCGGGATGGCGCAGACCGGCGTTCCTTTCGGCGACGTGAAGATGGTGCGTGAGTTCTTGGGCATCGAGGCCAAGGTCGGTAAACCGAGCCTCGAGCACCCCGCGCGTCCGGTGCTGGGTTTCGACTGCCCGCGCTCGGAGGTGAGCGGCACGCGGCTCTGGGGCTGGGCCCAGAAGCGCTTCGGCAAGGCCGATAAATTCTTCGAGCGCTTCTTCGTCTGGAACTACTGCCCGCTGGTCTTCATCGAAGCGAGCGGCAAGAACCGGACTCCCGACAAGCTGCCGCGCTCGGAGCAGCAGGAGCTGTTCGCCGCCTGCGACCACGCGCTCTCGGAGATGACGCGCCTGCTCGAGCCGAAGCTGGTGATCGGCGTCGGCGGCTTCGCGGAGTCCGCGGCGCGGCGTGCGCTCGACGGACGGGGCATCGCGATCGGAACGATCTTGCACCCGAGCCCGGCCAATCCGCGAGCAAACGCCGGCTGGGCCGAGATCGTCGAGTCTCAGCTAGCGGCGCTCGGCGTCTGAGCCCGCGGCGGGCCCGTGACGGCCCGCGGTTCGGTCCATTCGGGCGCTCTGCCTGGCTTTGCGGGACGCTTTGGGTTACGTGAGGGCCGCTCGATTCCCCCGGAAATGAACCCGGGGGCGAGACGAGGAGCTCATGCTGCCCACCGTTGATTGGGACATCCCTCCGATACTGACCAGCCTACCGCGCAGCGCGGTGGTCGCCGTGCTGGGAGGGTTTGCCGGTATCTCCTTCATTTATGGCCTCGTGCGGAAGGAGAAGGACCAGCTCTGGTCCGGCGTGTTCTTCGCGGTGCTCGCGGCCGTGGTCGCGAACTACATGCCGGAGTCGTACGGCATCCGCTACTACAGCTTGCTGTTCGTGTTCGTGTTTCTGGGTGGCCACGCGCTGCTCAAATGGCAGATCACGCGCGCACGCGGGCCTGCGGAGGACGCGAACGACTTCATCATCTACGGCGTGCTCGGCGTGTTGGTGGGCGCCCGACTCGGCCACGTCCTGTTCTACGATCTGGACAAGGCCCTGGCCGATCCGGCCTGGGTGCTGAAGATCTGGACAGGCGGCCTCGCGAGCCACGGCGCAGTGCTCGGGCTGATCACGGCCATGTGGCTGTTCTGCAAGCGCCGCGGCATCCCCTTCCTCGAGGGGGCCGATCGCTTCTCGTTCTCGGCGGCGCTCGGCGCCACGCTGGTTCGCGTCGGCAACCTGCTGAACTCGGAAATCGTCGGTAAGCCCACGGACGGCACCTGGGGCTTTCGTTTCCCGCGGTTCGACGACAACATCTCGCCCGCTCCGCTCCGGCACCCGAGCCAGATCTACGAGATCGCGCTCGGCCTGTTCGTGCTCTTGTGCCTGTACCTGATCGATCGCAAGCTCGGCCGCGAGAAGCGCCCGCGCGGCGTGATGATCGCCTCGTTCTTCGCGATCTATTTCACGGGCCGATTCGGCGTCGAGTTCTTCAAGGAGTACGACGGCATCTCGCCGGACTCTCCGCTGCGCATGGGCCAGATCCTGAGTCTTCCGGGGATGCTGCTCGGGTACTACGGGCTCTACTGGTCTTTCAAAAATCGTCTGCCAGCGGCTTGGCCCAATGACGAAGAAGACGACGAAGTCGACGAACGCGACGAGGACGAGCGCGACGAAGACGGGCGCGACGAAGACGACGAAGACGACGAGGACGAACGCGACGAAGACGAGGCCGAAAAGGCCGCGGACGAGCCCGAAATCGATCCCGACGTCGAAGGCGAATTCGACAAAGACGGCCGTCTCAAGCGCAGCCGCGACTCGAGCTGATCCGAGCGGGGGCGATTTTCCGCGCCCGCGCAACGGACTTGCGATCAGAGCCGGGGCCGCTTATGCGAAGTCCATGAAGTCCCTGGCTGCTTCGCTCGGGCTGTGTCTGGCGATCTTCCAGACGGCGACGGCACGCGCGGACGACCTGGATTCCGATTTCGGTGAAGCTCGCAGGGGCCCGGCGGTGCGCCTCGGCTTCCAGATGGCGCTTCGCACCGGCTTCGCCTACCCCCTCGGCAAGGCCAGCGGTGTCGGCTCGGCCAAGATGTCGGACGTCACGACCGGACAGGTGCCGGTGATCGTGGAGCTCGGGGGCAAGGTCGTGCCGAACCTGTTCCTCGGCGGCTATCTCGGAATCGCCGGCGGCCTGGCCGCGGGCAACCTGGACGACCTGTGCGACGACGCGGACTTCGATTGCTACGCGCTCGGCATCCGCGCCGGTTTGGAAGGGCACTTTCAGCTCATGCCCCACGGTCGGACCAACCCCTGGATCGGCTACGGAATCGGCTTCGAACGGCTGACGATCGCCATGTCCGACGGCGACGACCGCGGCTCGCTCACGTACTCCGGGCCCGAATACGCGCGCGTCATGGCAGGGCTCGACTTTCGGCTGAGTCGGGGTTTCGGGCTCGGCCCGTTCTTCGACGTCTCGATCGGCAAGTACACGCGATACGACGAAGATCCGCCAGGCGGCGAGAGCGACGACGGCGACATCCCGAAGACGGCCATGCACGAATGGGTGACCGTCGGGGCGCGCTTCGTGTTCTTTCCGTGAGCCCCGGCGAAGCGCGCGCCCGCGCACCGCTCAGCCCAGCACGTCCTTGATCCCGTAGCGCCCGGCGGGTTTGCCGACCAGGAAGCGAGCGGCGCGGATGGCGCCGTGCGCGAATACGTCGCGGTTCGAGGCGCGGTGCGTGAGCTCGAGGCGCTCGCCGTCACCGAACAGAAACACGGTGTGGTCGCCGACGACGTCACCGCCACGCAGCGCCATCACCGCGAGCTCGTTCGGCTTGCGTGCCCCGACGTCGCCCTCGCGAGCCGAGAGCTCGGACAGCTCCCCGCGGGCATTCTTGGCGGCCTGCGCCAGGCGCTTCGCCGTGCCGCTCGGTGCGTCGATCTTCTTCCTGTGGTGCACCTCGACGATCTCGACGTCGAAGGCCGGCCCGAGCCTTTGAACCGCTTGCTCGACGAGCTCCGCCAGGACCTGAACGCCGAGGCTCATGTTCGGCGCCCACAGCACCGGCACCTGCTCGGCGGCGCGGACGAGCGCGCGCTCACCGGGGTCACCGAGGTTGGTCGTGCCGCTCACGATCGCGACCTTCTGGCGGGCGGCGGCGCCGAACAGATCCGGAACGGCGGCAGCGGTCGAGAAATCGATCACCACCTCGGCCGAGAGCAAGGCCGAGCTCACGTCGCCGGTGAGCGACACGCCCATCGAGCCCACGCCGATCAGCTCGCCGAGATCGCGGCCGAGCGCGGGGTCGTTCGGGCCGCAGCTCGCGCCGACGATCTGGTCGCCGGCCGCGTGCGCGAGCCGTGCCACGGCGAGGCCCATGCGCCCGCTGGCGCCCGTGATCGCGAGCTTCACTGTGCCTCGAAGGTCTGGATCACGTCCGCCAGCATACCCTTCACGGATTGGCTGGCCTCGACCAGGGGCAAGCGCACGCTCGCGTTCATGCGGCCCTTCAGCGCGAGCGCCGCCTTGATCGGTTGCGGATTCGGCTCGACGAACATCGCGCGGTGCACGGCGTAGAGGCGCTTGTTCTTGGCGGCGGCCTCGACGCTACGACCCGCGAGCGCGTCTTCCACGACCTCGCTCACCGCGCGCGGGTAGAGGTTGCTCGTGACGCTGATCACGCCGCGCGCGCCCACCGCCATCAGCGGCAACGTCAGCGCGTCGTCGCCCGCGAGCACCAAGAGCGAGCGCGAGCTCTTGAGCAAGAGCTCCTGCGTGTAGAGGACGCCACCGCTCGCGTCCTTGAGCGCCACGACATTGGGGCACGCTTCCAGGATCCGGAGCAGCGTGTCGACGCTGAGATCCACCGCGCAGCGGCCGGGGATGTTGTAGAGCATGACCGGGCAGGAAACGGCGTCCGACAGCGCCTTCACGTGCGCAAACAGGCCGTCTTGCGAGGGCTTGTTGTAATAGGGCATCACGGCCATCACGCCGTCGGCTCCGGCCTCGAGCGCGGCGCGGGCGCTGTCGATGGTCTTCTTCGTGCTGTTGCTGCCGATGCCCGCGACCACCGTGGCTCGGCCGCGCGACAACTTCACGGCGCGCGCGATCAGCTCGCGCTGCTCCGCTTCACTCAGGGTCGGGCTCTCGCCCGTGGTGCCGCAGGGCACGAGACCCGTGACACGCGCTTCGAGCTGACCGTCGATCAGGCGCTCGTAGGCTTGCCAGTCGACCGCGTTGCCGTCCGGGCTGAACGGCGTGACGAGGGCGGTGTAAGCGCCGGGAGGAAGCACAGTCATTCGGCTGCTTTTGCCCCGTTCTCGAGTCCGAGACAAGGGCCGGCTGCGGGGCACGGGTTCGCGCCGGAATCTCGGGGCAGCGCGGCAGGGCTTGACGCGGCTCGCGGCGTCGAGAAACGTATCGACTGGCTTTTTCCGGCGCAATTGCGCCCCTCGGCCAGCGGGCCCTCAGGAGCTCTCGATGCAAACTTGGAAATTCAGCGTCGCGATCGCGGCGTTCGCCAGCGCAGTCACGATTGCGGGTTGTGGTGACGATGACGGCGGCAGTGACGATGAAACCGGCGGTCGGAGCAACTCCACCACCGGTGGTCGAGCCACGACCGGCGGCCTAGACGGCACCGGCGGCCGAACCACGACCGGCGGCACCCAGGGCGAAGACGGCGGCGCGCCGGCCTGCGAGGGCAGCCTGATCGACACGTTCGTGCCGCAAACCGCCAGCGACGATCCGGGCCCGGAGTGTCAGGCCTACGCGGACTGCATGGAAGAAGGCTGCGGAGAGCTCTATGAACCGGCGTTTGGCCCCGACTGGGCCGACGGCGACTTGAGCGGCGGCGTCTGCGGACCCACGGTCCCGTGCCTCGAGGAGTGCGGCTGCGACGCTACCTGCGCGCAGGGCTGTATCTTCACGAATCCGGACTGCGCGATCTACGCGCTCCAGCTCCAGGGCTGTTACATGGGCTGCTCCACCGAGTTGATGGCGTGTCAGGCCGAGCGCATGTGAGCGCTCAGCGCCGCACGAAGCTCGCCACGAAGTAGCCGTCGGTACCGTGCGCTCCGGGCAGCAGCCGGAGCCGCGTCGAGTCGAGCGTGAGCCGACCCGAGAGCTCCGGCGCGTCGAACGGCGCGGGCTCGAGAAAGGGCGGAGCGCGCTCCACCACGCGCTCCGCTTCTTCGGGGAGCACGCTGCACACGGCGTACAAC
>JALYWZ010000754.1 GCA_030852505.1 Myxococcota bacterium
CCGCAACGATCGCCGCCCGCGGCTCGATCCTGGTAGCCGAAGCCGAGCGGGTGCTGGTCGAGCTGCGAGCGGCCGCTCACAAGCTGAGCCCGGGCCAACCGTCCACGTAGCGCGACGGCTCTCCCGGCAAGCTGGCATCGACCCAGGCGACGTGACCGCTGCCGTACGGCCGCACGTCGAGGTGAATGAAGCGCGACTCGGGGTAATAGCCGCAGCCCGTGTCGTGGAGCTTTCTGCAAACGGCGAACAGCGCCTGTTTGTCCACGCCCGGGAGCGAAATATCCAGCGCCTGTCCGAGCCGGTGACGACCGCCGTGATCGGCGCGCCGGTAGCCGCTCACGATCTCGATCGGCTGTCCCGGAAAGCTCTCGGCGATCTTCGAGACCACCCAGAGCAGGCGCGGATCGAGCAGCCGCACTTTCGAGATCCACTCGCCGTCGGATACCTCGGGCTCGAGCGGCAGCGGCAGCGCGGGCCGCGGCACCCCCACGGGGCGAGCCAGCACGCTCAAGCGATCGAGCGCATCGGCCGAGACAGCGCCGTCGCAGTCGAGCACGGCGAAGCGATCGCTCTCGCCAGCCGTGCGGAAGAAGCGCACCGGCTTCGGAGCCTTGGCCGGGCTGCAATAGCGAGCGCGGACGACCGGCACGGCTTCCGGCTCCGGCAAGGCCAAGAGCCCCGCGAGCGAGAGCGAGGCTGGCACCGCGCGCGGCACATCGAGCGGCCGCAGCTCGAGAGAAAACCCCCACGCACTCGGCAGCGCTGGCTTCGTCGCGCTGGGCTCGCTGGGCTCGCACGCGGCGAGCGACCAATTGAGCTCCGGCACCCAACGCTGTCGAGCCGGACCGTAGGCGCCGCGGTACAGCGTCCGCCACTCCGGGGTGTGATTGCGGTGCGGCTCCACGTAGCGCTCGAGCCACTCGAGCCAGGGCTCCGCCGACAACCGAAACGTTCGCCCGCCGAGCGCGCCCGCGCCCAGCCAGCTGGTCTCGGAGAGGGGGAGCTCGAGGCTCAGAGCTTCGTTGCGCGCCGGGGCGGCGTCGCTCGCGCTCGTCATCGAGAGCACGAGCAACGCCGAGAGCCCGGCGAGCCACGGTCGAACGAACCGGATCAGGAGCTGCTGCCGACGCGAAGCAATTCGAGGAAGGTCTCGTAGCCCTCGCGCACCTTGGCGTCTTCGCCCTCGAGGTACTCGGTGACGCTGAGGCCGTTCAAAACCGCCAGAATCAGGGCCGCGAGGGCCTCGGCGCGGTTCGGATCCTTGTGGGCGAGCGGGGCGATCGCATCGCGGATCACCTGACGCGCGTCGCGCTGCAAGCCCGACGCGCGGCGCTTCAGCTCCGGGTCGCGGCGTGCCGCGCTCCAGACCTCGATGTTCAGTCCAGTTCCGGTCTTGTTGTTCTGAATCGCTTCCCACAGTGCACGCAGCGCGTCCGTGGCCTGCTGCTGAGTGCCGTCGCCGTTGCGGGTCGCTTCCTTCAGCTTGTCGAGGTAGCGGTGGTACGTGAAGCTCTGAACTTCGTGGATCAGCGCTGCTTTGCTGGCGAAGTAGTAGTGCACGATGCTCTTGCGGAGCCCGAGCTCTTTGCCGATCTCAGCGAGCGTGGTGGCGGTGAAGCCCTTGCGTGCGAAGCACTTGGCGGCGGCCGAGAGGATCGAAGCCACTCGCGGGTTGTCCCAGTCAGCGCTGCGCGCCGAGCCGTTCTCTTCGTTCGGTTTACGTGGCGTTGCGACAGTTTCGGTGTTCATCATGATTCGTTCGTGGACCGGCCAGCCGGTGTAGCTCCCGGGACATGGTGAGCTCAGAGCCGCCGACCTCTCCCAGGCCGCGGTCTTCGCCTAGGTCGTCCTTCGAGTCAAGCCCCGGAGTGGCGGTTCAGCGCGAGCCTGGCTTTTTTTCTTTTTGTTTCGCGGGTTTGTCGCGATTCCCGCCGGCCGTTTCTTCGCGGATTTCGTAGTACGGCATGCCCGCGGCCTCGGTCCAGCCGGCCGTCCCGAATCGACCGGGTTCGCGGCTTTCGAACTCGCCACCGCGCCCCGCGTCATCGCCGTCGGGACCCTGGGTGACGATCAGAAGCTCGTCGGCAAGGTATTCCGGGTGGCGATCGTCTTTGGGTACGGGCTCGTCGCCCGATGTGTCCTTTGAACCCACACGGACGATCTGCGTCGTCGGCGGATACACGTCGTCCCAGCGCTCACGCACCGCGTGATCGCCTTCGCGCACGATCCGGTAGCGTCTCAACTTGAAGCCGGGCACGCCGCGCTGCCCGAGCACGCGTACGCCGTGGGCGAGCTGCGGATCGGGCCGCTCGATCTCTTCGTACGGCATGGCCTCGAGGATGCGCCGGATCAAGGTCACGGTGTGCGTGCGCTTGGGCCCGAGCACCTCGGCGCGCACCACGCCGTTCTTCACCGTTTGATGCAGCACGACGGGCACCTTGAACGGGTTCCGCACCCGGAAATTAATGGTCGGGTAAACGACCGTCGCGTCCATGCCGAGCTTGATGTAGCCGCTCGGCCGGGTGTGCGGGTAACGCTCGACGATCTCGAGCCCCGCGAAAAATGCCGCGCCGTGCAGCGTGCCCGAGATCTGGCAGGTCCCGCCGCCGATGCCGTCCACGAGCTCACCCTGAGCGATGACGGGCGCCACCTTGTAACCGCTGGCCTCGTCGCGCGGACCGACGACCTCGTTGAAGTCGAAGACCTCGCCGGGCAAGAGCACGTAGCCGTCGATCTTGGAGGCCGCGAGCCGCAAGTTGTAGGTGCGGGCTTCGTACTTCTCGTTGCGGTCGTAGCGGGTCTCGAAGGAGCCGAGCACGTCGCCGAACTCGACCGCGCCGAGCTCCTTTTCGACTCGCCGCGGCGGGCGCTCGAAGAACACCAGCTTGGCGCTCTTTTCTCCGTGCTCGAGCGCGATCTGGATCGCGAGCAGCGAGGCGTCGATGTCGAGCTGCCGTCCGACGGTCTCCTTCACCACCGTGCGCTTCTCGAGATCGAGCCGAGCGTCTACCGGTAGCCGATCGAGCTCGTCTTTCAGCGCTCGCAGCTTCTTCAGCGCGATCTGCGGCTGTACCGAGACCGGAACCGGCAGCGTCAGCGGCCGCCGCTCGGCGCCCGCGAGAAAGCCGCGCAACAGCGAGCTGGTCGGATCGCGCGCCTCGCGCGTGAGCGAGGCGAGGTGGACCTTGTCGAGCTCCGCGCCGAGCTCGCCGAGATACAGGTCGCGCCGCGAGCCGTCCGGCAGCTCGAGCGCGAAGCGCGCCGCGAGGTAGCTC
>JALYWZ010000163.1 GCA_030852505.1 Myxococcota bacterium
ACGGCTCGAGCACAGCAGGGGCCAACCCCTGCTCGCGCGAAAGCTCGTCGAACAGCTCGATCAGCTCGAGCAGGTGCGCTTGCCGCTGGTCGAGCTCCGGCGAGAGGCAAATCTTCGCGGCTTCGATGCCGGCGCCGAGCAACGCCGGCTGCAACGGGCCCGAGAAAATCAGCGTGCTGCCGCAGGTGAACACGCGGTCGGCGAGCTCGCGGTCCGGGAAGACGAAGGCCGCGCCTGCCCCGGCGAAGCCCTTGGCGAGCCCGAGCGCCGCGATCATCCGCGGGTGGATCGGGCGCGCGCCGATCACCGCTCCCGTGCCGTGGCGACCGGCCCAGCCGACGCCGTGTGAGTCGTCCACGTAAGCGACGAGCTGCGGGTTGTCGTCCAGCATCGCGTAGAGCTCGGCGGCATCGATCACGTCACCGTGCATGCTGTAGACGCCGTCGCACAGGTAGAACACGCGCTCGTGCGTCTTCGCGAGCTCGCGCGCGCGCTGGGCCGCGCGTGAAAGCCGTCCGTGCGGCACGACCTCGCAGGTGGCGCCGATGCGGAGGAGCGTGGGGATCACCGCCTGGACGCTGTTGTGCACCTGCAGATCGAAGAGCACGGCATCGCGCTCCCCGACCAACACCGGCAAGGCCGCGAGATGGCCGAGCGAGGTCGTCTGGGTGACGACCACCGGGGCTCCGCCGGCCATCTGCGACAGAAGTTGCTCGTACTCGGCGTACAGCGGCGCCGAAACGTAGGCCCGCGAGGAGTAGAAATGCACCCCGTAGCGCTCGACGGCCTGGCAGGCCCCGCGCTTGAGCCGCTCGTCGGTCTCGAGGCCAAGATAGGAGCAGCTCGCGAAGTTCAAGACGGACTCGCCGTCGAGCCGCAGCGTTCGACCGTCGAAGCGGGCATCCTGGGCGGTCTGGTGGATCAAGCCCTCGGAGCGCAGCAGCGCTGCGGTGGTTTGCATGGTGGCGATGCGTTCCGAGTGGCCGGCGCGAATGGAAGAAAGCTTGTGCGTCATTGTGAGGACCTGGCGTGCCCGTGCATACGGACGCCTTCATCGGAGCTTCAGATCCGCCCAACGGATTTTTGCGGGCAGCGCTGCAATCACCCCGAAGAGAGAACCAGAATCACCCCCGAGGCAGAATGTTTCCGGTTCATGGCTCGAAAAAAGCAAAATTCTGCGGTGGCTTTCGCGGATCCCTCTCAATTCGGCCCGCGTGCTGGCCGTAGGTGAGCAGCCGCCATGAACTCGGCAACGAGCTTGTCGCTGGTCGCCGCCGCCGTGGAAGGCGTGATGGCGCTGCTCGCCGTCGTCTTCTCCAAGGCGCCCGGCTGGGGGCAACTTCGGGTGTTCGCCGTGGTGGCTCTGTCGGCCGCCGCGTACAGCGCGAACAACGTCTTCTTCACGATCAGCGGCGTCTCCGAGCAGAGCGTGGTCTGGGCGCTGCGCTTCAACTACCTCGCAGCCTGCATTCACTGCGCGGCGTGGCTCGTTTACTCCCGGGTACAATACGGCGAGACCTTGCGGGCGCGGGAGCGCGTTGCGATCGCCGCGCTGGTCGCGGCTGGCCTGGTGGGGCTGCTGCCGGGCGTGCTGACCACGGACCAGCTCGCGGTCTACCACGTGGGCTGGGCGGGCGTGACGTACCGCACGCCGCTGCCCACGAGCACCGGTTCGATCCTGATGAGCGTGCCGCCGTTGGTGCTGCTCGGGCCGCTGGCTTGTTACTACCGGAAGGCCCGCAAACACGTGCCGGGAGCGCGCGCGCATTTCCTGGCGTTCTGCGTGTTCTTCGTGCTCGCCGTGAACGAGAGCCTGGTAGCGCTCGGCGTGCTCGAGGGCATCTACCTCGCGGATCTGGGCTTCTTGGTGGCGGTGCTCAGCGTGCTGTCCGAGATGGCGAGCCGGGTCGCGAGCGACGCGAACCGCCTGCTCACGCTGTCGGCCACGTTGTCGCGTCAGGTCGACACGCGCACCCGCGAGGTGATCGAGGCGCGCGAGTCGTTGGTGCGCGCCGAGCGGCTCACCGCGCTCGGCAGGCTGAGCGCCAGCGTCGGTCACGAGATCAACAATCCACTTTCGTACGTCGTCGGCAACCTGGAGTACGCGCTGTCGATGCTCGACCGTGAGCGGGTGCCGGGGCAGGTGCTCGATGCCCTGAGCGACGCGCGCGGCGGGGCCGAGCGCATCGGCCGCATCGTGCGCGAGCTCCGGGTGTTCGGCCGCGGCACGCCCACGCCCCAGAAAGAGCTCACGAACCCTTGCGAGTCGCTGGAGAGCGCGCTGAAGCTCGCCGGCAACGAGCTGCGCTGTCGCGCGCGGCTTTCGCGCGTGCTCGAGGCCGTCCCGCCGGTGCTCGCGGATCCGACCCAGCTCACCCAGGTGTTCGTCAACGTGCTCCTGAACGCAGCCCAGGCGATCCCGGAGACCCAGAGCGCGGGTAGCTCGGTGATCACCGTGCGTTCGCGCTGCACCTCGGACGGCCTGGTCGCGATCGAGGTCGTGGACCCCGGCCGCGGCATTTCCGAGAGCGACCAGCGGCGGCTGTTCGAGCCGTTCTTCACCACCAAGCCGCAGGATCAGGGCACCGGCCTCGGGCTGTTCGTCTCGCTCGGCATCATCAGCAGCTTCGGCGGAAAGATCGAGATCGATAGCCGGCTCGGAGAAGGCACCACCGTGCGCATCCTGCTGCCGCCCGCGCCGAGTGACGCCCAATCCAAGCGCGACTCGTCCCGCCCTCCAGCCTCAGGACGCGAGCGGCGGCTGCTGGTGGTCGATGACGACGTGCTCGTGGCGCGCAGCATCGTGCGGCTGCTCAGCGGGCACCGCGTCGAGGTCGCCACCAGCGGACGCGAGGCACTGAGCCGCTTGCTCGACGCGAGCAGCCGCTTCGATCTCGTGTTCTGTGATCTGATGATGCCGGACATGACCGGGATCGATCTATTCGAGACCATCGAGCGCTCCCGGCCCACGCTGGCTGGGCGCTTCGTGTTCATCAGCGGCGGCGGCGTCACCGACGGTTGCCGCAAGTTCATCGAAAATCACCCGACCCGCGTGGTCTCGAAGCCCATCGATCGCAGGGCGCTGGATCGGGTCCTGGCCGAACACGTCGCGTAGGCCGTGGGTCATAACCCGCCCTGGCGGCGATTTGGAGAGCCTTAAGACGCGTCCGCCCGCGCCGTTCGGAGAGAACAGGAGTCTCAGGTGCCGACGTGAATTCTGGTCCCATCGCAAGTCTCCTGGCTCATGGAGTGGGTCATAGCGGGGTGACGCAGGTGCTGCGCACGGTGCGCAAGCACCTCGGCATGGATGTCGCTTTCGTCGCTCACTTCCGAGAGAAGGACCGTGTCCTCGAGCACGTGGACTCGGACGGCTCGGCGCCGATCTCCGCGGGGCAGGTGATTCCACTGGAGAGCGGCTACTGCCTGAAGGTGGTGCGTGGTGAGCTTCCGGAGTTCATGCCCGACACGTCGCTCGTGCCGGCGGCGATGGCGTTGCCGGAGACCCGCGCGATCCCGATCGGCGCGCACCTCGGCGTGCCAATCGAGCTCTCGAACGGCGAGATTTACGGCACCCTGTGCTGTTTCAGCCGCGAACCCAACCTGACCCTCGGCGAACGCGATCTGCGCTTGATGCGGGCGCTCGGTGAGGTGCTCGCGTCGCGGATCGAGGAACACGTGGTGGCCACGCGTGCCAGGCAGCGCGCGGCCGACGAGATCGGGCAGGTGCTCGCGTCGGGCGCGCCGCGCATGGTGTATCAGCCGATCTACTCACTCACGGCCGACGCCGTGACCGTGGCCGGTGTCGAGGCGCTGTCGCGCTTCGACGTCGAGCCCGTCCGAACGCCGGACCTGTGGTTCACGGCCGCGCACCACGTGGGTCTCGGGCTCGAGCTCGAGCTGCGAGCCATCGAGAACGCGCTCGGCGCCCTCGAGCGCTTGCCGGCCCCGCTCTCGCTCAACGTCAACTGCTCGCCCGAGCTAATCATGTCGGGCCGTCTCGAGTCCGTGCTCGGCTCGCAGGATCTGTCGCGGATCGTGCTCGAAATCACCGAGCACGCGACCGTCTCCGAGTACGAGACGGTGCTCGCTTCGCTCGTGCCATTTCGAAAGCGGGGCGCACGCCTGGCCATCGACGACGCTGGCGCGGGCTACGCCAGCATGCGCCACATCCTCGACCTCAAGGCGGACATCATCAAGCTCGACATGAGCCTGACCCGCAACATCGACACCGATCCCAGCCGCCGCGCTCTGGCGAAGGGGCTGATCGCGTTCGCCCGCGAGATCCACGGCACCATCACCGCGGAAGGCGTCGAGACCGCCGCCGAGCTCGCCACGCTGCGCGCGATCGGCGTCGATCGGGTGCAGGGGTATTTCCTGAGCAAGCCCCAATCGCTCGACGAGGTCCTGGCGTCGCTCGGGCCGCCGCCTTCCCGGCGCGCTACCGGCTGAAGTTTTTGCCACGGGGGCTGCCGTTCGAGCGAGTATCGGTCTCAGCGCGAGCTCGAAGAACATGCGGATTGCGATTTCAGGCAGCCATCGAACCGGCAAGTCCACACTAATCGAGGCACTCTCTGACCGGCTCCCCGGCTACGAGGTCGTGGCCGAGCCCTACGCTTCGCTGGAGGAGGAGGGCCACGAGCTCTCGCACCCGCCGACCGTCGAGGACTTCGTCGCTCAGCTCGAGCGCTCGATCTCGGACCTGAACGAGGCAGGCGAGGACGTGCTCTTCGAGCGCTGTCCGCTCGATTTTCTCGCGTACCTCGCGTGCCACGAGCAAGCGGATGCGTTCGAGCTCGAGGACTTTCTGCCCGCTCTACGCGAGGCCCTGCAACGGCTCGACCTCGTGGTGTTCGTTCCGATCGAGGGGCGCGACCGGATCCGCTTCTCGCGGGCGGACGACGAAGACGAATCGCGGGCCCTCGTCCACGAGGAGCTCGAGGAGCTGCTGCTCGAAGACCCGCTCGAGCTCGGCCTCGAGCCGTTGGTCGTCGAGGGAAGCCCCGAGACCCGAGCGCGCGCGGTGTTGCAGTGCCTGGCGAGCCGGGCGCCGCGAACCTGCTAAAGCTTGGCCATGTCGAGCGTCGTGGAGCAGGCGGTGCGGACGTACATTCGGGCGGCCGAAGAGCGCAATGCGGAGACGCGCTCGGCGCTGCTCGAGCAATGCCTTTCGCCCGACATGCGGCTGATCACGCGGGGAACCGTGCTCGCTGGACGCGCCGCGGTCGCGAAGATGATCGATCGGGTCTACGCCGATCCGGAGTTGAAGGAGATCCGGCTAACGAGTGAGCTGGATCTCGGCGCCACGAGCTTTCGCTACGCCTCGGCGGTCGAGTTCAAGAGCGGCAAGGTCGTCGAGTTCTTCGACGCGGGGGAGGTCGGCCCCGACGGGAAGATCGCGCTGCTCCTCGTGTTCGACGGGCCGCTGCCAGGGGCCGGCTGAGCGCGAGCGCCTGCAGCCGAGCCTTCGCGGAGCGGCAGCTCGGGCGTTGGATCGAGGAACTTCTCCAAAATTCCGGGCTTCGGGCCGCTGCGTGACCCGGCGGGCGGCTCGCGATATAGCACCCGGCCGCCGTGACCGTCGCTGCCGAAGAAGAGCCGAAGCGCTTGATCGAGAACCTCGCGGCTCGCAAGGCTTCGCTCGAGCTCTCGCCCATCGATCTGTGCTTCGTGGCCGCGTTGCGGCTGCGGTCACGGGCCGGAGGGCTGGTGTCGTTCTCGGAGGCCGAGCTCGGCGAGGTATTTCGTGACGTGTGCGCGCTGGTTCGTCCCGACGCGGCGGGGATCGCCCGGCGCGCGACGGCCGCCATCCAGCGGCTGCGCGATCAGCGCTTGCTCTCGCGCGTCGACGGCGTGGGCGTGGTGCGCAGCGGCTCCTACGCGCTGACGCGGCTCGCCACCGGAATCGTCGACTTCTACCTCGAGGAGGAGGCGCTCACGGGCGACAGCCTGACGCTGCTCTTGCGCACGCTGCACACGGGGCTCTCGGAGCTTCGCGACCAGGCGCGCGGCGCGGTCACGGCCGAGGAGGTCTCCGCACGCGTCGCGGGCCCGCTGAGGGTCACGATCCGCGATCTGGTGGACGGGATCGAGCGGCGGCAACGCGGCCTGGATCTCCAGCAGGAGCGGCTCCAGCAGGAAATCGGCAGCCTGCTCGCCAGCGACTGGTTCGACGCGCTCGCGCGCTGCCAGGACCTGCTCGAGACCACCACGCGCACGCTGCGCGAGCTGAACGAGGTGCTGCTGCGAGACACCCACGGCCTCACGGCGTTGCTCGAGGACATCCGAGATCTCGCCGAGGTGCGCGGCGCGGCCGACGTGGACGAAGCCTGTCACCGGCTCTCGGAGCAGCTCGACCGCAGCGCGGCCTGGGGAGCGGCGCGGCAACGCGCCTGGTCCGAGTACTACCAGTACGTCCACCGCTACCTGCGCGACGTGGTGCGGCTCGACCCGACGCGTGCGTTGACGGAGCGGCTGCGCGCGCAGCTCAGCGGTCGCTCGGGGCGGTCGTTCTCGCTGGTGGTCGCCTGGCAGCCGCCGCTCGCCGTCCCGCGCGAAGTGGTGGTGCCGAACCAGCGCCCGCCGCTCGAAAAACCCAAAAAAGAGCGAGAAAAGCCGCTCGATCCCGCCGTCTCCGAAGACCGCGACCGCGAGCTCACCGGACAGGTGGAGGCCGCGGTCGAGGGCGGCGCGCGGTCCCTGTCCGCGGTCACGCGAGCCGTGGTCGAACAGCTGCCGCTCGAGGAGCGTTACGTCGCCGCCGGGCGCGTGGCGGAGGTGGTGACCCAGGTCGCCCGCGCTCGAAGCGCGCGCGAGCGTGAGTGGGCGCCGGCGGACGAAGGGATCTGGATCGAAGAGTGGTCGGTCGAGCGGAGCGCGAGCGGATCATGACGGCGACGAAGTTCTTGACGCTCGGGGACGCGGTGCAGGACGAGCAATTCCCGGACGTGGATCTGGCCTTGCGACGCGGCCGGCACATCGACCGGGACGACGTCGCGTGGTTCGGGTTCTTGTCGGACGCGGCCGACGTTCTCGAGCCATTTTACAAGCGTTTCGGCGCGGACCTCGTCTACCGGAGCGACGGCTTCTACTACTTGCTGCCGACCGGCGACCGGCTCGCCAAACGGCAGCTCGGGCTCGCGGAGATGCTGGTCGGGCAGGCGCTGACGCTCTTGTACCTCGACCCTGCGACGCTGGAGCAGGGCGGGCGCGTCACGCGCGAGCAGGTGCTCGGTCACCTCGCCACGGTGATGGGTACGGACGCGCTGGTGCGCGCGCTCAACCCCAAGCGCCGCCGCTACGACGAGCGCGTGGCCCAGGAGACCGTGCGCACGCGCGTGGCGGATGCCCTGCGACGGCTCGCGGCGCTCGGCTTCGTCGATGCGATCGGCGCCGAAGAGCTCAAGCTGCGGCCGGCGTTGCTGCGTTTCGCGGAGCCGGTGCGTTCGTCGGCGGATTCGACGGAGGCGCTGGAGCGGCTGGTCGCGAGCGGAGAGCTGGCGCTCTCTCCGCTCGATTCCGTGCCCGAGGGCAGCGAAGAAGACGACAGCCCGCCGGAGCTCGCACAGGATTCCGCGCTGGACGCGGAGGGGGATCCGGCAAGCGAGCCCGAGCTCGATCCCGAGCTGCTCGAGGACTTCGGCTTCGACGACGTATCGAAGCCGGTGGAGCAGCCTGAATGAGCCGAGCGCGGGCGACGACGCTCGCCCTCGTGAACTGGAAGGGAGTGTTCTTCGAACGCTACCTGCTGGATCAGCAGGTGACGGCGCTCGAAGGGGCCAACGGCGCGGGCAAGACCACGGTGATGATCGCCGCCTATCTGGTGCTGCTACCGGATCTCGCGCGGCTGCGCTTCACGAACCTGGGCGAGACCGCGGCAACCGGCGGCGACCGCGGTATTTACGGCCGCCTCGGGGCGGAGGGCGGCCCTTCCTATGCGGCCCTCGAGCTCGAGCTCGAAGGGGAGCGCGTGGTTTTGTGCGTTCAGCTCGAGCGCAAGGCAGAGCCGAGCGTTCAGCTCACCGCGCTGATGGTGCACGGCCTGTCGCCTGTGCACGGCCTGTCGGCGCTGCTCTTGGTATCGGACGGCGACAAGCAGCGGGTGCCCGAGCTCGCCGAGCTCAAGGCGCGCGCGGCCGAGCTCGGCGCGCGCATCGAGAGCTTCGACAGCGTGCGCGACTACTTCACGGCCCTGTTCGAGCGCGGGATCGTGCCGCTGCGCCTCGCCAACGAGGACGAGCGCGCGAAGTTCAACGAGATGCTGCGCACAAGCATGACGGGCGGCATCTCGCGCGCGCTGACCAGCGAGCTCCGGACGTTTCTGTTACGGGAAGAGAGCGGGCTGTCGGACACGCTATCGCGGATGCGCGCCAACCTCGACGCCTGCCGGCGCACGCGCACGGAGGTGCAGGAGGCGCGCGCTCTCGAGCGCGAGATCAGCGGCGTGTACGAGGCCGGCGCGAGCATGTTCGGCGCCGCTCTGGCCGCGCTCCAGGCCGAGGTCGACGAAGCAGCGCGCAGCGCCGAAGC
>JALYWZ010000755.1 GCA_030852505.1 Myxococcota bacterium
ACCATCGTTAATTCAACAGGTTACGCCCTAGTCACAAAGAGTTGTGCGGCGCCGCTGGCGCGCGGCACCCGCCTACGTAGACTCGGCCATGTTTGAGAAAAACCCGCGCGAGTGCCTGACGTTCGACGACGTCATGCTCGTCCCCGCGTACAGCGAGGTCCTGCCGGCGGAGGTGGACGTTCGCACCCGCCTGACCCGCGGCATCGAGCTGAACGTACCGATCGTGAGCGCGGCGATGGACTCGGTGACCGAATCCAAAGCTGCAATCGCGCTGGCCCGCCAGGGCGGGCTCGGAATCATCCACAAGAATTTGCCGCCACGCGAGCAGGCGGAAGAGGTGGATCGGGTCAAGCGCGCCGAGAGCGGCATCATCTTGAACCCGGTGACGGTCCGGCCGTCGCAATCGCTGCGCGAAGCGCTGGCCGTGATGCGCGCCCACGACGTATCGGGCGTGCCGGTGGTGGAGGGCGATCGCCCGGTCGGCATCCTCACGGCGCGCGACATCCGCTTCGAGAAGAACCTCGATCAGCCGGTGAGCGCGCTGATGACGACCAAGCTCGTGACGGTAACGTCCGGGGTTGCCGCGGAGGAAGCGCGCGAGCTCCTGCACAAGCACCGGATCGAAAAGCTGTTGGTCGTCGAGTCGGGCCGCCTGGTAGGGCTGATCACGATCAAGGACTTGCTCCAGGCCGAGCGCAACCCGCTCGCGGTCAAGGACGAACGCGGCCGGCTGCGCGTGGGCGCGGCGATCGGACCGGGCGGCGATCGACTGGAGCGGACGCAGGCGCTCGTAGACGTCGGGGTGGACGTGATCGTGATCGACACCGCGCACGGCCACAGCAAGGGCGTGATCGAGGCCGCGCGCGACACCAAGAAGCGCTTCCCGAACGTGCAGCTCGTGGCCGGCAACATCGCCACCGCCGACGCCGCGCGGGCGCTGATCGACGCGGGCGTGGACGCGATCAAGGTCGGCATCGGCCCGGGCAGCATCTGCACCACGCGCATCGTCGCCGGCGTGGGCGTGCCGCAGATCACGGCCATCTCCGACTGCGTCGAGGTCGCCGAACGCCAGGGCGTGCCGGTGATCTCCGACGGCGGCATCAAGTACTCGGGCGACCTGACCAAGGCCATCGCCGCCGGCGCCTCGTGCGTGATGATCGGCTCGCTGTTTGCGGGTACCGACGAGGCCCCGGGCGAGCTCGTGTTGTTCCAGGGCCGGAGCTACAAGCAGTACCGTGGGATGGGCTCGATCGGCGCGATGAAGAAGGGCAGCCGCGACCGCTACGGACAGGCCGGCACCGCCGACGAGAAGCTCGTCCCCGAAGGCATCGAGGGCCGCGTCCCGCACCGCGGCGCGATGGCCGCGATCGTGCTGCAGCTGATCGGCGGGTTGCGCTCGGGCATGGGCTACACCGGCAGCCGCAACATCGCCGAGCTGCGCGCGAACGCCAAATTCATCCGCATCACCGGGCAGGGCCTCCGCGAATCGCACGTTCACGACGTGATCATCACCGAGGAAGCGCCGAACTACCACGTTTAGCGGCCTGAGCGAGTCCTTGCTCGAGTGGCTCCAGGCAAAGGCTCCCGAAGGCGCGCTTCGTGAAGGCGTTCTCGTGCGTTGGCGCGCCGTTCATGATCGATCCGGATTTCGACGGCCAGAAGCCGAGCATGTTCATCTGCGGCAACGACGAGGGCGCACGCGCGGAGGTCGCCCGCTTGCTCGCGAAGCTCGGCTGGGACGTCGAAGACATGGGCAGCGCCGAGGCCGCGCGCGCCATCGAGCCGTTGTGCATGTTGTGGTGCATCCCGGGCTTGCGCGGCGGCGGCTGGTCGCACGCCTTCAAGCTGCTGAAGAAGTGAGCGTCAGCCGGGGCCCAGGATCCAGTGGATTCCGGGTAACCACGTGGTGGTGCCCGCGACCTCGATCGACGGCACGCTGATGAAGCCGTCCTTTCCGCCGCCACACTGCGCGCTGAAGGCGTTGAGTGAGACCTGGTAGGTCTGGGGTTCGCTGCTGAAATCGATGCTGCCGAAATCCGCAACGCCCTGAGAGATCCCCATCGTGGTGTCTCGCGGCACCACCGAGCCGGCGCTCAGGTCGCAGAGCTTGTTGGTGAGCTCCTTCTCCCCGTAGACGGCCAGGTTCTGGAAGACTGCGTAGTACTGCTTGGCATTCGGCAGGTCGCAGTTGGAGCGGATCGGGAGCTCCTCCACCGTCGGCACCTCGAGCCGAACGTCGTAGGGACCGCCGGGAGTGAGATACAAGAGCTGCACCCGCACGTCACCGAACCCGTCCTCGTAGTCGGCGACCAGGTACTCGCTGCCCGACGAGAGCGTCAGCGTGTCGAAGCCCTCTTCGATCTCGACGTCGCTCGTGAGCGTCGCGACGCAGTAATTGCGCCACTCGCCGGTCACGGCGCCGCGCAGACTCGAGCCGTCGTCTCCGTCGTCACCGCCACAAGCCGAGAGGCACACACAAGAAAGCGCAGCCAAGATCCGCACCGCTCGAGCTGAAGCCATGTTGCCCACGATACCGAGGCTACGGCGGCGACACGAGCTTCCTTCCCGGTTGCTCGCGCTCAGCTGGTTTCGAAGCCGTAGGCGAGCCCCAGCCCGACCCCCAGGCTCGTCACGGAACCGATACCGGGCGCGCACGAGCCAAGCCGATCGCTCGTCAAGCGATGGG
This sequence comes from Myxococcota bacterium, assembly GCA_030852505.1. Lineage (GTDB taxonomy): Bacteria > Myxococcota_A > Polyangia > Polyangiales > Polyangiaceae > PMG-095. The sequence continues at coordinate 2,687 of JALYWZ010000755.1, forward strand.
CCGTCGCGTCGAGCCGCCCCACCAGCTGAACATGTGGTCCGAGGAACAGCGCGGCACCGGCGCCGCCGCCGAACGCGATACCGCCGCCGCCGGTCTCCGAGCACGAGAAGCTGCCAGCCGGAGCGAGACTCCCGGGCTCCTGGAGCACCCCGCGCGCCGACACGTCTTGAAGGCCGTAACCGACGCGCAGCGCCACGAACAGCCCCAGATCGTTGGAGCGCCAGGGCTCGACGCGCCCGCCGAACCACAGGCTCGTCACGCCGTACTCGGCCCAGAGCAGGTTCGGGCTGCGTTCGTTTGCGACCTGTCCGAGCTCGGTGCGGGTGAGCTCGAGGCCGAGCTCGACGGACGATGCGGCGCGCAGCCACGCGCCGACACCGTAGAGTGCTCCGTAGCCTCGATCTTCCGAATACGAGCCCTGCTCTCCCAAACGTGCGTTCAACGCCAGGTCGAGCTCGAGCCCGAAATCTCGCTCGTTCGGCGCTAGAGCCGGCGCGGCCTCCGCCTCGCGCTCGGGGGGAACGGGAGGCGCGTGCGCGGGCTTTGGCGTGAGCGCCACGGCCGGCGCGGTCGGAGGCG
>JALYWZ010000756.1 GCA_030852505.1 Myxococcota bacterium
GCGGGTTCTCCGCAGGTTTCTGGTGGCGGCTCCGGCCAAGGCCCTGCCGGCAGCAGCGGCGGCGGCGGCGCGCCCCCCGTTGCAGGTGGCGCCACTGGCGGTGAACCACCTTTACCAACCACCTGCACGTCGATCACCCCCGGTCGCGCTCCGCTGCGGCGACTGACCACGCACGAGTTCAACAAGACCGTGCAAGAGGTGCTGGGCGACGCCACCAACCCGGGCAACGATTTCCCGAGCGAGATCCTCGGCAAGGGCTTCGGTAACGACGCCGACTTGCAGTCCGTGTCCGACCTGCTCGCGGAGAAGTACTTCAGCGTGGCCGAGTCGGTCGCCGCGCGCGCGACGGAGACCCCGGCGGCCCTCGCGAAGCTCCACGGCTGCGCCCAGAGCGTGACTGCCGCAAACGAAGAGGCGTGCGCGCGTTCGATCATCGAGGCGCTCTTGCCCCGCGGCTTCCGGCGCGATGCCACTGCGGCCGAGGTCGACGAGTACCTCGGCCTGTACAAGGCGACCCGGGCGTTGTCCGCGTCGCTCACGTTCGGCAACGGCGTCGCGGCCGTGATCTCCGGCATGCTGCAGTCGCCGGAGTTCCTGTACCGCGTCGAGTTCGGAACCGAGGTGGCAGAGAACACCGCGGTGCGAAAACTCACGGGGAGCGAAGTCGCGACGCGCCTCTCGTACCTCTTCTGGCAGGAACCGCCGGATGCCGCCCTGAAACAGGCCGCAGCGGCGGGCACGCTCGGCACGCCGGAGGGCATCCTCTCCGAGGCGCAGCGGATGCTCGCCGATCAGCGCTCGCACGGAATGGTCGGCCATTTCTTCGACAATCTGTTGCCGATCACCATCTTGCCGAACCTCACGCGCGATAAGGGGCTGTTCCCGCAGTTCTCCGCGAACGTCGGGGCCGCGATGCGGCGCGAGGTTCAGCGCGTGCTCGAGTACGAGATCTTCGAGAACACGACGGCGGTCCCGGGCTCGCCGTACGCCGCGGGGAGCTGGCCGGCGGCGCTGACGGCGCCGTACACGTTCGTGAACCAGGACCTGTTCGACTTCTACGGAGCCGACAGCTTCGCCGCGGGCACGGCCAGCGTGACCGGCACCGAGCTGAAGAAGGTCGACCTCAACCCCTCGCAGCGCCTCGGCTTGCTGACACTCGCCGGGATGATGGCTGGAACCGCGACCACGAACCTGACGAACCCGGTGCTCCGCGGCGGCTACGTGGTGAAGCACCTGATGTGCCGAGACATCCCGCTGCCGAACTTCCCGGTGGCACCGCCCGAGCCGTACACCGGCAAGACCGCGCGCGAGCGCTTCGGCAAGCACAGCGCAGAGCCCGGCTGCTCCGGCTGCCACCAGTACATGGACCCGATCGGGCTCGCGCTCGAGAACTACGACGCGGTCGGACGCTACCGAACCACGGAGCGCACGGAGATCGACGGCGTCACGTACGACACGCCGATCGATTCGAGCGGCTCGGTTCCCGGCGTGGTGGGGACGGCCAGTGGCCCGGTCGACCTGGTCCGGCTGCTCGCCTCGTCCGAGGAGACGCAAGCCTGCTTCGCGAAGAACTGGATGCAGTTCGCGTACGGTCGCGTGCTCGACACGGCCGACGAATGCACGCGCCAGTCCGTCCTGGCCGCGTTCAAGTCTGCCAACTACGACGTCAAGAAGCTGCTCTTGGAGCTGACCCAAACCGACTCGTTCCGGTATCGGCCGGCGGCACAGTGAGGCCATCCAGATCATGTCTCCTTTCAGACTGAATCGCAGAGCCGTACTCCGGGGCGCCGGAAGCATCGCGATCGCTCTGCCCTGGCTCGAAGCCATGGCTGGCGAGCGCCGGGCTGCCGCGCAGTCGGCGAGCGGCATGGCGAAGCGCTTCGTCACCATCTATCAGCCAGGCGGCACGGTCCGGAACAAGTACACCCCGACGGGCACCGAGACCGACTTCAAGCTGTCGCCGATCCTTTCGCCGCTCGAGCCGGTAAAGAGCAAGATCCTGGTGGTCGACGGCCTCGACATGCAGTGCGCCGACCAGAACAAGCTGATGGTCGAGCAGCATCAGGGCGGCATCACCGGGATGCTCACCGGCGCCGTGCAACCGGGCTCCGGCAATTATCCGAAGTCTCCGTCGATCGATCAGGTGCTGGCGGCAAAGCTCTCGGCGGGCAAGGCGCGCAACAGCATCGAGCTCGCGGTTCGCTGGGCGACGGGCAAGTCTCACGGTCTGATCCACCCGATCAACGCGTTCAACTTCGAGGCCAAGTCCCCGTTCTCGCCGATCCCGCCGCGCATCGATCCGCAGCAAATCTTCACGGATCTGTTCGGAAGGCTGATGCCGGGTGGCTCAACCGGCACGGACGATTCCGCCGCGCTGGCCCTGCAGCGCAAGAAGTCGATCCTGGACTTCGTGGACAGGCGCTACGTCGCCCTCGCCGCAAAGCTCGGCAGCGAGGACCGGATCAAGCTCGAGAGCCACCTCGAGAAGATCCGCGTCATCGAGAAGTCCCTCGACACGCTGCCGCCGGCGATGACATCGAGCTGCGTGGTGCCCACCAAGGTCGACACCTCCGACTACAACCCGAAGAGCGGGCTCAGCGCCGACAACGACGGCAAGGTTCGCGACACCGAGACGGACGCAGCGATCCCGAAGGTCGGCAAGTTCATGATGGACATGATCGTGATGGCGCTGGCTTGCGACATCACCGGCGTGGCCACGCTGCAGTGGAGCGATACGGAGGCCAAGCACACCTTCCCCTGGCTCAACCTGTCGGAGCACCACCACTATTACCAGCACGACGGCGGCTTCAAGCCGGTCGAGTGCGAGAAGATTTGCACGTGGTACTCGGAGCAGCACGCCTATCTGTTGCAGCAGATGCAGGCGGTCGACATGGGCGGCCACACGCTGCTCGACGAAAGCGTGGTGTTCGTGGGCTCCGAGCTCCAGGATCCGCCCGGTCACGGCAAGAGCAACATGCCATTCATGCTGGCGGGCGGCGCGGGGATGCGCACCGGGCGCTGGCTCAAGTACGGTGGCCTCCCGCACAATCGGCTCCTGGTTTCGCTCTTGAACCTGTTCGGTGATACCCGAACGAGCTTCGGCGATTCGCGCTTCGCCGACGGCGCGCTCCCGAGTACGCTCAGCCTTACCTGATGTTCGCGCGCAAACGTTGGCTCGCTCCGCTGCTGCTGGTGGGGCTCGTGAAGTGTTCGTCGTCGGAAGAAGGCGAACCGAGCGCCCCCTCGAGCGGCGGTGTGTCGG
>JALYWZ010000164.1 GCA_030852505.1 Myxococcota bacterium
CACGTCGCCCGAGGGCACGAGCTTCAGCGTGCTGTTGCCGATCGCGAACGAGACGACGCCGCGGCTGGCCAGCAGCCCTCCGCCGTCGAACGCGCCCAGCCCTTCGCGGAGCATCTTGCTCATCGACGACGAGCCCGCGGTGCGCCTGGTGACGGGAAGAATGCTGAGCGAGCTCGGGCATCGGGTGCTGACCGCGGACAGCGGCCGGCGCGGCGTCGAGCTGCTCCGAACGCAACCGAACGGCATCGACCTCGTGGTGCTCGACCTGACCATGCCCGAGCAATCGGGGGAGCAAACGCTCGCCCAGCTGCGAGAAGTTCGGGGAAACCTGCCGATCGTGATCACCAGCGGCTTTCACGCGGACGATGCCTCCGCGCTGCTGCAGATCCCGAGCGTCGTCGGCTTTTTGGACAAGCCCCACACTTTGAGCAGCCTCGAGCTGTTGCTCTCCTCGATCCGGCAGACGCCGCGCGTCGTCGAATCGCGTCCAGTGGCGCCTTGAGCGCGCAGAGAAGGCGCTTGGCGTCTTTGGGCGGGATCAACAGGAAGGTTGGAAGACAGGAAGATCGGACAAAGGGTTTTTTTGGGGGGCTGCGAGCCTTGGCGGGGGGCCTTTTGCTGGGCGGGAAGCTTGAGGTTTTCGCTCGTCGCGCGAGAACCAAAACAGGGTGTTCGGGTGACAAACCAGGTAAGGAGCTAACCGCGATGCGTAGGTTTGGAATGCTCAGAGTCCTCGGAGGCGTTGGTTGGATGCTGTTGGCGACGGCTTGCAGCTCGGATGGGGACGACGCGCAGCCCGGAGGCGGGAGCGCGGGCATGGCTTCGGGCACGGGTGGCGCGGCTGTCTCGGGGGGAACCGGGGGTCGCGGCGGCGGAGGCGGCACGGGGCCGAGCAGCGGCGGCTCTTCTACGGGGGGCAACCCGACTGGGGGCGCGTCGAGCAAGGGTGGCTCTGTCAGCACCGGTGGCGCTCCCAGCACGGGTGGTGCGACGAGCAGCGGCGGCTCTACCAGCACCGGAGGTTCGACGAATACCGGCGGTTCGACGAGCAGCGGCGGCAGCGGTGGCGGCGCCGTCGTCACCGAGAAGTTCAGCTTCTTCGTGACGAGCCTCGGCGGCATGCGCCGCCTGTCGGGAAAGGACGTCGGCTTCGGCGGCGATCTCCGGTTCGGTGAAGCCACGGGGCTCGCGGGCGCCGACAAGATCTGTCGCACGCTCGCCGAGGATTCGCTGCCCGGCGCAGGCCGGAAGGAGTGGCGCGCGTTCCTCAGCACGGCCACCGAGAACGCCATCGATCGCGTGGGCAACGGTCCCTGGTACGACCGGCTCGGTCGGCAGGTGGCCGCCTCCAAAGCCGACTTGCTCGAAGAGCGGCCGGCGGGCGCCGACCCCGCGATCCGCGACGATTTGCCGAACGAACAGGGCGTCCCGAACCACACCGACGGCAGTCCGGGTTGCTCCGGCAACTCCTGCCCCGACAACCACGACACGCTCACCGGCAGCAAGTCCGACGGAACCTGGGACGGTGAGTCCACGTGCGACGACTGGACCAGCACCGAGGCGCAAGGCCGACCCCGCGTCGGTCACTCGTGGCCGGCGGGCAGCGGCATGAACTGGATCCAGGCTCACTCGGTCACGGGTTGCGCCGCTGGTGTCGGCATCGTTCAGGGCGGTAAAGGTACGGGCAGCGGCTCCGTCGGCGCTCTCGGCGGGTACGGCGGGATCTACTGCTTCGCGCTCACCCCCTGAGGTGTGAGCGCGCAAGACTTCATCCCACCTCGATCGCAGAGCACGTTCGTCTAGAACGGCGAGCTCGCCGCGCACGGCGTACACTCGTGGGCTTGTCTGCCTCGCATGTGCTGCTCGTGCTCGTCGCGTTGTCGGTCACGACGGGTTGTGCAGAGAGCCTGCGACCGGCATCACGTTCGTTCACCTGGTCGAGCGAGCCGCGCCCAGACGACCGCGACCGCGATGGGCTGCTGGATGCGGAAGAGGCCGAGCTCGCAGCCCGCTTCGCGCCGATCGTGGTGCTGCACCGCGAGGACGCGCATCGCCCGGCGTCGGTGCCGTGGCTACTCGCTCGGACCGATCCGTTCGCAAAGCTGCGGCGCGATGCCCGATCAGCGGGTCGCCTCTCGCGTCGGGCCGTGCACCCCTCCGAGGCCGAGCTGCGCCGCGTGCGTTCGGGCAGCCGGGATCCCGGCGAGTGGACGACGTACGTTCACGTGTACGAGCGCGAAGATCGCGGCGTGAGCGTGCAGTATTGGTTCTTCTATCCGTACAACGACGGCCCGCTGTTCTTCGACCACGAGCACGACTGGGAACACGTGACCGTGCGCTTGAACCCACTGCGCGAGCCGGAGCGCCTCGACCTGTCGCGACACGAGAACGACCGCCCCGGAGTGTCGTATGCCTGGTCCGCCGTGCGGCGCGACGGCGAGCACCCGATCGTGTTCTCGGCGCGGGGTAGCCACGCGAGCTACCAGCACCACACCGAAGCCATCCGCTTCGACGACGTCGCAGCGTGCGATTCACTCGAGCGCTGCCCGCACCCGATCTGGCGAACCTGGAGCGCGGGCGGACTGCAAAATCTCGGAGAGCCCGGCCGACCGCTGTGCCTCGAGCAGGCGCTGTCGTTCCCGGATCGCTGGGGCGCGAGCGGGCTCATCCCCGGCACGTCCGCTCCTTACGGCCCGCTCCACCATCGAGGCTATTGCGTGAACGGGCTTCGAGACTGCGCCGAGGAGAGCCTGACCGCGGTCGGCCGCCTCTGATCCGCGCAGCGAGGAGGCGCGAGGCGCGAGGCCGTCGCCCCCTCGCCTCGCGCCCGCTCTCCTGACGGACCCGCTCAGTAGAAGGCCGTCGCGCTCACCGTCGGTGTCGGCGGAGCCGCTCCGCCGGTTTCGACGCAGAAGCCGTGCCGCCTGTCCACGGCCAGCGTCTGACCCGCGAGGATCACCGAGTTCACGCCGCCCACCGAGCTCACGTTGTGGATCCCGGCGCTATTCGGGTAGCTCGGGTTCCACGACGTGTACGTGGGGGCGGTGCCGGTGTTGATGACCGCAGACCAGCCCGTGGTGGGGACCATGGCGTTGTTGGTCAAACGTAGCCGCGCGCAGTAGCCGGTAGGCCAGGTGCTGAAGCTCTCGAGCTGCGCGGCCAGGTTCCCTCCGCTCGGTGGGGTGGCGTGGCACGGGAGGATCACCTTCTCGATGAACAAGTTCCGGTCCTGGCCGCCCTGAATGTAGTCGTTCGTGAAATAGATGCGCACCTGAGCGTTCCCCGCCGGCGCGTTGAACCAGAACCCGTAGTCCGTCCAGTCCGGGCTGTTCACCTCGGTGTTGAACACCTCGGCGCCGTTGACGCGCACGGACATGCGCGGCCATTGACCGCCCGCGTAGCTCCCCTCGGCGGTGACGACCAGGTATTGCTGGCCGCCCGTGAACGTCTGGTTGTACGCGATGTAATTGTTGTCCCAGATGTTCCAGCCGAGCGGGTGGGTCCCGCCCGTGTTGTGCGTCATCGTCTCGGCTTCCTGGATCTTGGGCTTGCAGCCGCCGCCCGCGACGACGATGTCGTCCACCGAAAAGCCTTCGGCCAGGTTGTTCGTCGCGTCGTGTGCCAGCACGAACCGAAGCTGAATGCTCGCAGCACCCGAACCGTAGCCGGCGAGGGACACGCCGAAGTCGCTCCAGTGTTCGACCTGATTCAGGGCTCGCTTGTCGAGCCCCGTGAACGTGGTCGAGGCGATCAAGATCGGAGCGCCCCCGTTGACGACGAGCTCGACGTCCGCGCGATCGCCGGCGGCCTGCTCGTGCTTGTATTTGAAGCGCAGCGTGGGGTTATCGTTGAAATTCACCGAGATCGCGGGGGTGGTGTAGGCGTCGGTCACCGCGCTGCCGGTGTCGTAGTTGCAGTCGACGTCCGAGCCCGAGTAGAGGTGCCGCGTTCCGGAGTGACCGGGAAGCAGACCCGCACACTCAACGCTCGTATGCCAGGCGCTACCTGGGATGAGCACCGTGTCGGTCTCGAAGTCCTGCTTGTAGACGTCGGTCGCGGTCGTGAGCTCGTAGCACATGCCCGCGTTGTCGTAGACACGAGTATTCCCCGCGCGGTCCACGGCCGTGAGCTTGTAGTAGTACCGGGTATTCTGGCTCAAGTTGCGAAGGTCGACGAGACCCTCGTCCGGGCTGGTGCCGCGCGCCGCCGTCGCCGTCGAAGTGCTGTTGCAGGCAGTGCCGTAGTTGACCGTGACGTTCGCGAACTCGGACAGGTCGAAGGCGATGTTCGCGCTCGTGGAGAACACGTCCGCTGCGTAGATGCCGCCCAGCACCGGCGCCACGCAGTCGAGCGCGACGTCTCCGACGATGTTGGCGCTCGTGCCGTTTCCGACGTTGTTGTCCAGGTAAGTAGCCGTGACCGTGCCGCCCTGTGCGGTCTGGACCACCCCGTTGTTGGAGATCGGGTTGCCCGCAGCGAAGTTCAGCGTCCGCGAGAATTCACCGGAGTTTGCCGGGGACTCGCTGAGCGTGAACTGCTCGAAGTCTCCCGTGGTGGAGGTCACCGTGACGGTGACGCTGCCCGCGCCGGCGCGGTTCGCGTCTCGCACGACCACCTTCACGCCGTCGAAGCATGCCGCTTCTTGGTCGCCGAAGAACACGGCCCCTCGCCCCACCGTGTTGATCGAGCCCATGTACAGGTTGAGGTTGGCGGTGTTGGGCGGGAACGGCGGCTGCTTGATCTCGCCGGTGTCCGGATCGAGATACGGGTCACCCCCGTTCAGTTTGTTCGGCGTGGCCTGGGCGAGGATGGCGGTGTGCACCTGCGCCGGCGTGAGCTCCGGGTACTGGCCGAGCAGCAACGCCGCAACGCCGGCCACGCGCGGTGCGGCTTGCGAGGTGCCGCTCTTGTTGTCCGACGCATCGGCGGCGCCGATCCACGAGGAGAGCGCGAACTCTCCGGGGGCGAAGAGATCGACGCAAGGGCCGATGTTCGAGAAGCCGCTGACATTTTCGTAGAGGAACGTGGACCCGACCGTGAGCGCCTGGGGAGCAGACGCAGGGCTCTTGGCGCACGCATCCGCGCGATAGTCGTTTCCAGCCGAGACGGTGACCGTTGCTCCCTGGTTGATGAGCCCGGTCACGGCGTCGTTGAAGGCCTGATTGACCGGACCGCCGAGACTCAGATTGACGACCGCCGGCCGTTGCAAATTCGCCCCTACCCAGTCGATGCCGGCAATCACGTCCGACACGGTGTTGTTCGTGCCGCAATCGCCGACGCGGACGGGGTGGACGAACGCCTCTTTCGCGACGCCGTAGGTCGTGCCGGCGATCAGGCCTGCCACGTGCGTCCCGTGTCCGTTGCAGTCGTCCGGAGAGTTGTCGCCTTCGGTGACGTCGTACCCACTCGCAACGCGCCCGCTGAAATCGCTGTGAGTCAGGTTGAGACCCGTGTCGAGAACGTACGCGTGGACGTCCTTGCCAGTGCCGTTGTAGATGTACTGCAGGTCCGAGGGCGTATCATCCTGCTTCAGCGGGCTCTTCCAGCCGCGCTGGTCGATTCGATCCAGACCCCACAGCCCGACGTCGGCCGAAAGATCCTGCACGGCGTCCAGAGTGACGATGCTGTCGGGCACGACGTACGCGACGTCGGGATCGCTCTCGAGCCGAGCTCTTGCGGCCTTCTCGGGCAAGGTCATTGTGATGCCTTCGAGCACCTTCGAGTAGACTCGCCCCGGTTCCCGCCCGAATCGGCTGCGAAGCGAGTCTTTGAGTGCCCTTGCGCTGCCGTTGGCTGCGCGGCTTCTGGCTCTGGCCAGCGTGCCCGGCTTGAAGACGACGATGTACCGGTCCTTGACCGCGGTCTTTGCGGCGTCCCCTGCGTTGGCCACGCCCTGGCTCGCCGTCCCCGCCTGTTCGTCCGCCACTCCGCCGCTGCACGCGGTGAGGAGCACCGTGCCGATCGTCAGCGCAACGGACGCCCAATACCCGTCCCTAATTCCAAACATGACTCATCTCCTTCTCCTGAGACGCGGAGATGACGACGGTTCGCCCCGAGGACGGTACCCCCGCTCCACACTCCACGCTCCACCTGCGCGTACTCGTAGTACGGGAGACGCGCGCAGATCAATGACTCGATGGGACTACGGGACGCAATGAGTCAGGCCGGCTCTCGCGTTCGACCGGCTCGGTGTCTTCTTCGCGTTAATGTGCCCGTTGTGTGAACGGACATTCATCCGAGTTGCACAGGTCACTCCTCGGATCTCCACTCGTGGGCTGGCAATTCACGGAGTCCGGACAGTCTTCGGGTTGCTCGCAACCGCATCCGCACATCTCGTCGGCGAAAGGGCTGCTGCCCTCGGGACACGAAATCGAGATGCTCGCGCATTTCTGCGGAGGCGCGGCGAAGCGCCGATCCTTCTGCAGCCCCGGCTGACAGTCCGAGCCCGACGGTGGATAGGTTTCACAGACGATGCTCTTGCCGCAGGCCGAGCGCGTCTCGCAGATCCCGAGGCCCGAGCACACCGGCGAGGTGAGCTGGCCCGCGTCGCAAGCGGGCTCCTCCGTGCACGCTCCGTCGTCCACGTACTCGACACACTGGATGCGCTCCCCGCACCACTGGTCTTCGTAACAGTCGCGGCCATCTGGACACGCTTCACCCGGTGCCAGGCGCTGATCGGCGCCAAAACGGCAGGCCTCGAGCTCCGGACACCAGACCGGGCGGTCCGAGCTACCGCCGCCGGTGCCGGAGCCTTCGCCGGCGCTCGAGCTTTCCCCGGCGCCCGCTTCGAAGCTGCCTCCGTCGTTCGCGCCTCCGTCGTTCGCGCCTCCGTCGCTGGGACGCCCACCGCCATTCGAGCCACCTTCGGGCTGTGCAGCGCTACCGCCGCTCTCCGCGTCCCCGCCGCTGCCGGGCGCTCCCGCCGAAGCCTTTCCTCCGGCGCCGCCGGTATCGCTGCCTCCGCTGACGGAGCCCTGCGCCTTTCCGCCGGTCGCGGTGCCACCCGCCGAGCTCGGAAGCCCTCCAGAGGAGCTGCCGCCGCGCGCTGCCGAGACGCCCCCGGTCCCCGCCTCGTCGTCCCCGTCGCTCTTGCCGCTGCACGCTCCGAGGGCAGCGATCACCACGCCATAGCCCACCATCCGAAACCGCATGACTCGCAGAGTAGCATCAACCGCGGACTCTGCTGGTAGTCGACCGATGCGGCGACTCCGCGCGAGTGCTCAGATTCCGAGCTGTTTGAGCTTTTTGTGCAAGCCCTCGCGGGTGATCCCGAGTGTCTTCGCCGCGGCCGTCTTGTTGTTGCCGTGCTCGCGAAGCGCGTCGAGCAGGATGTGTCGCTCGACTTGATCGACCATCTCGCGCAGCGTGCCCTTGGCGTTGTTGGCTTGCGTGAGGATGCCTTCGACCTGGCGGACGCGCGGGCTCAGGATTTCGGGCGCGATGCGCTCACCGGGGTCCACCTGAATCACCAGTCGCTGCACTTCGTTCTCGAGCTCGCGCACGTTGCCGGGCCAGTCGTAGGCCGCGAGCAGGGCGAGCGCCTCGGCGTCGAAGCCGTCCACTGGTTTGCCGAACTCGCGCGCGTAACGCTCGAGGAAATGCTTGGCGAGCAAGGGCACGTCATCGCGGCGCTCGCGTAGAGGCGGGACGCGGATCGGAAAGACCTTGAGGCGGTACAGCAGGTCTTCGCGGAAACGGCCGGCCTTGGCCTCGACGTCGAGATCGCGATTGGTGGCCGCGACGATGCGCACATCGACGCGGCGCACGTTCGTGCCGCCGAGCGGGCGGATCTCGCCTTCTTGAAGCGCGCGGAGCAGCTTGGCCTGCAGCGAAAGCGGCATCTCGCCGATCTCGTCGAGGAACAGCGTGCCGCCGTCGGCGACCTCGAACAGGCCCTTCTTGTCGTCGGCCGCGCCGGTGAACGCGCCGCGCTTGTGACCGAACAGCTCGCTCTCCAGCAGGTTCTCCGGGAAGGCCGCGCAATTCTGTGCGACGAACAGCTTATCGCGGCGCTTGCTGCGCTGGTGCAGCGCAGCGGCGATCAGCTCCTTACCGGTGCCCGTCTCGCCCTGCACGAGCACGCTGACGCGCGTGTCGACGACCTTGTCGAGCTGGCGAAACAGCTCACCCATGGCGCGACTCTCGCCGACGATGCGCACGTCTTGCGAGCCGCCGCTGCGCGTCTCCCGCGCGCGCAAGAACGAGTTTTCCTTCTTCAGGTTCTGTTGCGCGTTCGACAGCGACTGGATCAGCCGCGCGTTGGCAATCGCGAGCGAGGCGTTGGCCGCGAGCACGCCCAGCAGATCGATGTCGGTGGACCCGAACATGGCGGGCGCGCCGCGGCTATCGACCTGCAGCACGCCGAGCAGCTCTTCGCCCTTCCAGAGCGGCACGCCCATGGTGCTGTGGATGCTGGCACCGAGCAGCGACTCGGAGCTCATGGCCTCGCTCGGCGCGTCGGCGATCAACACGGCGGCGCGCTCCCGCGAGACCCGGCGCAGGATGCTGCGCGGGATCGTGA
>JALYWZ010000016.1 GCA_030852505.1 Myxococcota bacterium
CACGCCCAGACCTCGGAGCAGCCAGGCCCAGGACCAGGCGTCGAGCAACGTCGCGCAGGTCGTGAACAGCGACGCGAGCGCGAGGCACAGCCCAACCCGCGGTGTCCACGCCAGCGCCGAAACCTCGGCCCAGCGCTGCCAGACCTCGCGCGCGAAATGGCCGAGGCACACGATCCCGATGATCAGCGCCACGACGCGCCAGACCTTGCGCACCGTCGCGGCGCGCGTCCTCGGGGTGGGCGCGGGGTCGTTCAAGTCGGGCGCATGCCGCTCAGTGGACTCGCGCGTTCCGGATCAGCTCGATGCTGCGCTGGATTTCGCGATCGAGGCTGCCCTGAAACTGGAAGCCCTGCGTACGGAAGCGCTCGCAGGCCACCGTGTACGAGAGCTGATTCATGATCTTGGTGTCCACGAGCTGCACCTCGAGATCGGGCACGTACTTCTTGATCGTGTCCACCACTTGCCTGACGGTCAGGTTGTCGGTGAGCACGTTGTAGATCTGGCGGTCGAACAGGTTCTTCTTCAGGATGAAGCGCAGCGCCTCCACGGCGTCGTTCAGCTCCAGGTACGGCCGCTTCTGATCGAGCGCCGTTCGCCACACGGTGATCGGCTGGCCCATGCACGCTTGCCAGACGAACTTGTTCACGGCCGTGTGGAAGCGCATGCCGATCGACGTGCCGTAGATCGTGCCGAAGCGGCAGCTGATGAAGCGCAGGCCCTCTTTTGCCCCGAGCTCGGCGCACATCTTCTCGGCGCGCAGCTTGCTCGTCGCGTACGGGCTCTGGGGCTGGAGCTCGCTCTCCGAGCAGGTCTCGTCGACCACGTCGGCAGCCGTCCCGTAGACGCTGGTCGTGGACAGGAACACGAGACTGCTCCCGCTCTTCACGCAGGCGCGCGCGATGCGCTCGGTGCCGTCGTAGTTCACCGCCTCGACCTGGTCCTGGATGTCGAAGCTGCCGGCGGCGTTGGTGATCGCCGCCAGGTGGATCACCGCGTCGACGCCCGAGAACAGCTTCTCGAGGTCGGCCTTCATGATGTCGGCCTCGATGAAGTTGTACGGCACACCCGCGGGCAGGTTGAACAGCGACGGGTAGCGCTGCGTCGCCAGGTTGTCGATCAGCCGGACCTCGTCGAACTCGCCCGGCTTCAAGGCGTGGATCAGCTTCGACCCGATGTGGCCGAGCGCACCCGTAACGGCAAGCTTCATTTGTTCTTTCCTTCGCTGAGCAGAATCTCTTTGGTCCGCTCGAGCCCTTGACTGAAGTCGTAGCGCGGCTTCCAACCGGTCTTTTCGCGGAGCAGCTTCGAGGAAATGCGCACGTCGTCGATCTCGATGCGCTTGCGCTCGTCGGGCCAATCCACGTGGTTGAGCCGGCCGCGGCCGAAGATCTGGATCATGCGCTCGGCGATCTCGATCACGCTCAGGTGCTCTTCGTGCGTGGCGAAGAACACCTCGCCGAACAGCTTCGGTTCCTGCGCCGCGAGGTACAAAATCTCCGTCGCATCCTCGACGTACGTGACGTTGCGCTGCTGCTTGCCGGAGCCGAAAATCTTTATCTCTTGATCGGTCCAGGCGAGGTTCAAAAAGTAATTCACGAAGCCGAACTCCGGGAACCCCTTGCCGTACGGCCCGTACAGGTTGGCGAAGCGCAGCATCACCGTCTTCAGGTCGTGAACGCGGTTGTAGATGCGGTAGTATTTCTCGGCCACGCCCTTGTTCGCCGAGTAGATGTCGAGCGGCTTCTCGCCGTGCTTCTCGTCGACCAGATCGCCCTCGGCCTTGCCGATCACGGTGCTGCTCGAGGTGTAGACCACCACCGCGCCCGGGTTCAAAAGCCGCACCGCCTCGAGCACGCGCAGGTTGCCGACGCAGTTGATCTCCGCATCGTGGATCGGATCCGTGAGCGACAGCGGGTGCGAGGTCTGCGCCGCGCAGTTGAAGATCACGTCCTTGCCCTGGACCATGTCGGCGATCAGTGGCTCGTCGCCCATGCTGCCGCGCACGAACTTGATCTTGTTCCACACGCTGCGCAGGTTCTGGGTCGTGGCCTTGAGCTTCGGGTCCAACGTGTCGAGCACGGTGACCTGATTTTTCGGCTCGAGGAGGCAGCGCCGCACCAGGTTAGCGCCCAAAAAGCCCGCGCCGCCGATGATCAGGATGTTCATGGATTCTCCGTTTTCTCTGCGAACGCCGCGACGGTCCGGCGAATGCCCTCGTCGAGCGCGATGCTCGGGGAAAAGCCGGTGGTCTTCTTGAGCAGGCCGATGTCGCCCACGAAATTGCGCCGCTCGATCGGCGAGAGGCCGGGCGGTGCGTCGGCCTCTTCGACCGTGACGGGCTTCTCCGTGTGCTCCTCGACGAGCGCCGCGACGCGGCCGATCGCCTGGCGCAGCGTCGTGCCGTGCCCGCTCGAGAGCACGAAGCTCCGTCCAGCGAGCGCGCTCGCGTGCTCGGCGGCCTTCACGAAGGCGCGCGCCACGTCCTCGACGTAGATGTAGTCGCGGATCAGATCGCCGTAACCGCGGTAGAGCTTGAGCGGTTCACCCGAAAGCGCGCGGCGCACCATCGCGTTCAACACGCCGCGGTCGGGCCGGCTGCTCTTCGGACCCGGGCCGTACACGTTCGCGAGCCGGAGCGAGCCGCCCGTGACCAGGCCGCGCCGCACGTAGAGCTCCAGGTACTGCTCGGCCATGCGCTTGTGCACGTCGTAGGTCGTGACGGGCACGTCCGGCGTCGCCTCGTTGACCGGCAGCTTCTCGGCGAGGCCCGTGATGGTCACGGTGCTGGCGAAGAGGATTGCCCGGCTTTTGCCCTGGTTTCTGCAGATCTCGAGCAGGTGCTGGATCGGCAGCACGTTGGCTTCGAGGTCCGCGGGCGGGTCGGCGTCGGACACGTAGACGCTGGTCTGCGAAGCCAGGTGGAACACGACGTCGATGCCTTCGAGCGCCCGCTCCACGTCCGCCTTCACCCGCACGTCGCCGATCACGTCCTCGACCGGCGCACGATCGAAGGCGGGCTCGGGCAGCGGCGGCCGCGACTCCGAGCGACCAAAGCGGCGGATCGAGGCCGCGACCGGCAACAGCTCGTTCACCAGGCTGGCTGCGACGTAGCCCGCGCCGCCCGTGATCAGACAGTGTTTGCCGGCGACCTCGCTCATCGTCTACTTGATGACGGGGCCCTTGTGCCAGTCGTAGCCAATTTCCGGATCGTCGTGCGGGATGCGCCCCTCGTCCTCCGGGTTGTAGACGTGGGACGTGATGTAGAAGAGGTGCACGGGCCCCATGATCGCCTTGCAGCCGTGAGCCACGAGCTGCGGCACGCGCACCACGCGGCCGGGCTGCAAATCGCCGAGGAAGATCTCCTGCGTCTGCCGGTACGTGGGCGAGTCTTTGCGGGTGTCGAACAGCGCGAGCTTCAGCACGCCGCTCGCGACGTACCACCAGTCGATCTGGATCTTGTGGATGTGCCAGGCCTTGGACACCCCCGTGTGCATCAGCGAGTGACCCCACTGACCGAAGCCTTCCTTGAAGAAATCGTCGGTGTTGCGGATGATCTCGCGGAAGAAGCCGCGCTCGTCGACGTTGGTGACGAGCTCCTTGATGACGACGCCTTCGATCATGCGGACTCCGTGAAACGTTTGACGGCGCTCACGACGCGCTCGACCTCGTCGTTCGTGAGCTCGGGGTACATGGGCAAGGACAGCACTTCGAGCGCGGCGCGCTCCGTCTCCGGCAAGGACTCACCGCCGCGGACGCGGCCCGCGTAGGCCTTCTGACGGTGCACCGGGACGGGGTAGTGGATCAGCGCGCCGATCTCCGCCTGCTTGAGCGACTCGATCAGCGCGTCGCGCTTCTGCGAGCGCAGCACGTACAGGTGAAACACGTGGCTCGTGTTCGGACGGCGCTTCGGCAGCACGAGGCCGGTGCCAGCGAGCGCACGGTCGTAGCGCGCGGCAATATCGGCGCGCTTCTGGTTGTCGGTGTCGAGCGCCGCGAGCTTGACCCGCAGCACGGCCGCCTGCAGCTCGTCGAGCCGCGAGTTCTGCCCGGGGATGTGGCTCACGTAGCGCTCGGCCCAGCCGTACTCGCGGATCAGCTTGCAGCGCTGGGCGAGCTCCGCGTCGGAGGTGACGATCGCGCCGCCGTCGCCGAGCGCTCCCAGGTTCTTGGTCGGGTAGGAGCTGAAGCAAGCGATGTCGCCGATGCTGCCGAGGCGCTTCTCGCCGTAGCGCGCGCCGTGGCACTGCGCGCAGTCCTCGACGAGACGCAAACCGTGGCGCTTGGCGATTGCCTGAAGCTCGTCGAGCGCCGCTGGCTGCCCGTAAATGTGCACCGCGACGATCGCCTTGGTCTTCGGAGAGATCAGCTGCTCGACCTTGGCCGGGTCGAGCGTGAAATAGTCGCGCTCGATATCCGCGAACACGGCGGACGCGCCGGTGAGCTCGATCGCCGCGACGGTGGCGACCGCGGTGTGCGCCGTGGTGATCACCTCGTCGCCCGGGCCTATGCCGAGCGCCTTCAGCGCGATCGCGATCGCGTCCGTGCCATTGGCGACGCCGATCGCGTGCCCCGCGCCGAGGTACGCCGCGAACTCGGCCTCGAACCCGAGGACCTCGGGTCCGAGCACGTAGCGGCCGTTCTCGAGCACACGCTGGATCGCCGCGTCGATGCCGGCCTTGTGCGCGAGGTATTGCGCCTTCGGGTTCGCGCAGAGGATCACAGCGTGTGTACCTTGGGCACGTACAGCAGGAACTTACCGCCGTTCTCGCGGTACTGCTGCTCCTTGGCCAGGATCTCCTCGGCGTGATTCCAGGCGAAGAGCAGCGTGTGCGACGGCGGGTTCTTGGCGAACACCTCGTGCGGAACCACCGGGATGTGGGTGCCGGGTGAGAACTTGCCCTGCTTGATCGGCGTCGTGTCGCTGATGAACTCGACGAGGTCGGGGCCGATGCCGCAGTAGTTCGTGACGGTGGTGCTCTTCGAGGTCGCGCCGTAAGCGCCGACTCGCTGACCCTGCTGCTTGAGGCCGTTCAACAGCTCGAGCAGGTCGTTCTTCGACTGGGCCACGTTCTTCGCGAACTTCCGGTAGGTCTCCGGATCGTGCAGGCCGAGCTGCTCTTCGAAGGCCTTCTGCCGGCCCACGTTTTCGGACACCGGGCGCGCGCCCTTGTGGCCGATCACGTAGCGCATCGAGCCGCCGTGCACGGGCTGGCGGATCACGTCGATCACCTCGAGATCGTGGCGGCTGACCAGGTACTCGATCGAAGTCACCGAGAAGTAGAAGGCGTGCTCGTCGTAGATCTGGTCGTACGACGTCTTCTCGATGATGTCGCCGAGGTACGGATCCTCGAACACCAGCACGCCCTTCGGCTTCAGCAGGGTTTTGATGCCCGCCATCACCGAGTGCAGGTACGGGATGTGGCACATCACGTTCGCCGCCAGGAACGCGTCGGCCTGGCCCTTCTGGGCGACGATGCGCTCCGCCACCTTCTGGTCGAAGAACTCGGAGATGGTCTCGATGCCCTTGTCGCGGGCGGCCTGGGCCACGTTCGCCGACGGCTCGATGCCGAGGTGACGGATGCCGGCGTTGGCGAAGTTCTGCAGCATGATGCCGTCGTTCGAGCCGATCTCGACGACGAACGGATCCTCCGAGCTCGCGAAGAACTTCTCGCGCACGGACTCCGCGAAGCGGCGGAAGTGCTCGGCCATACGCCGCGAGGTGGACGAGAAGAACGCGTAGTTCTCGTGGAACATCTTCTTCTCGTCGACCAGCTCGGTGAGCTGGACCATCTTCGACTCGGGGCAGTACCCGACCTTCAGCTCGAAGAAGTGTTCGTTCGGATAGTCTTTCGGTTCGAGGAAACCGTTGGCGATCGGCATCCTGCCGAAGGACAGAAAGGTCTCGGTCTCCGCACCGCTAATCAAGCATTTCGTCATGGTCGGGCTCCGCCGCGCGCGCGGGATTCTCGCATCCGTTGCCCGAAAGTCAACGAGGGGGCGGTTCCAACCCCCGAGATTCAAGCTGGATTCGAACTCTCCGGCTAGGCCAGGGCCGCGATCACGCTCTCGGCGATCGTTTGGCCGATCGACAGCGACGAGGTCGCGGCCGGCGATGGCGCGTTGCACACGTGGAGCTGCCGCGGCGTTCTGCGCAGCTCGAAGTCGTCGAGCAGCTTTCCGTCTCTGCCACAGGCTTGCGCCCGGACGCCTGCCCCGGCCGGTTCCAGGTCCTCCGACCTCACCTCGGGGATCAAGCGCTGCAGCGCCGCCACGAAATGCGGCTTGTACCAGGAACGAATCAGCTCGGCTGTGCCTTCGCGCCAGTGCTTTTGCACGAGCTTGTAGAACCCGGGCCAGCTCAGGGTCTCGAACAGATCCCCGGGATCGAGATCCGTGCGCCCGTAGCCTTCGCGCTTCAGCGCCAGCACCGCGTTCGGACCCGCGTCGATGTCACCCCAGGCCGTGCGCGTGAAATGCACGCCCAGGAACGGGAAGTCCGGATTCGGCACGGGATAGATCAGGTTCTTGACGAGGTGCTTGGCCTCGGGCTTGAGTCGGTAATACTCACCCCGGAACGGGACGATCCGCAGCGGTAGGTCCGGCTCGACGGCGCGCGCCAGTCGATCGCTGTGGAGGCCCGCGCAGCCGACCAGATACCGCGCTTGCACCGGCCGGCCATCGGTGGCGAGCTCGACGCCGTCGCTCGCCTCGTGGACGCCGCGCACGTTCTCGTTGAAGCGCACCTGTGCGCCGCGCTCCTGCACCTTCTCGAGCAGCGCCCGGGCGACCACGCGAAAATCGACGATGCCAGTTTGCGGCACGAACAGCGCCTCGATGCCGTTCACGTGCGGCTCGACGGCGCGGATCTCGTCGAGCTCGCTGAGGCGCCGGATGCCCTCGAGCCCGTTCTCCCGGCCGCGCTCCTCGAGGGTACGCAGCCGCGGCAGCTCGCTCGCGTCGGTCGCCACGATCAGCTTGCCGCAGATCTCGTGCGGCAGCTCGGCTTCGCGCAAGAACTCGAGCAGCAGCCGGTAGCCGCGCACGCAGTTTTGCGCCTTGAGGCTGCCCGGCTTGTAATAGATGCCGGAGTGGATCACACCGCTGTTGTGGCCGGTCTGGTGCGCGGCGACTCCGGCCTCCTTCTCGAGCACGACCACGCCGAGCTTCGGCCGCGCGCGCAGCAAGCGGTAGGCGGTCGCGAGCCCCACGATGCCGGCCCCGACGATCACGACGTCGGCCTTTCCGTTCAGTGCCATCGGCCTTCCTGTTTCATGCGGCGAACCACGCTCTCGGTTCGGTAGCGAGTGCGACCTTCTGGCTCCCTTCGACTGGCGAGGCAACTGCGTAGCGCTTGGAACGAACGGCGAGGAACCGGTCAGCCGAACGGCCTGAGCCGAGCCTTCACCACTCGCACTCCGGTGGAGTGACGGTGAAAGACCAATCCTTGCGCTTGGAGCAGCGGTGCTCGAAGCCGCACGGTCCGCCATGCGCGCGCTCGAGCTCGGCGATCTCGCTCATGCACTCCGCGATGCGTTCGCCGTTGTCCGCCCGCTCGTCGCGGTAGTTTTCGAGATCCCTGAGACAGAGCACCGAGGCGTAGACCAGGGTGCCTGCGCCGAGCACGGCTTGCACGACCCGCCCTTTCCCCCGCAGGCGCGATCCGAGCTCCGCCGCCGCCAGGCACGCGATCAGAATGCAACACAGGGATTGGACGTAAGCGTAGCGCGTCGCGTTTTGGTCGGGCACCTCGCTAGAGACCACGGCCAGCGACAAGACGACCACGAAGTACGCGAGGAGCCCGAAGGTGCGCCGCGCCGTCCATCTCGGCCGCAACACCGCCGCCAGCATCACCACGCCGAGCAGCGAGAGCGTGAGAATCGTGGGTAACATCGAGGGTTGCTCGGCCAGCGCGGCGGCGGTGTTCACACCCAAGAGCGAGCGCGGCACCACGATCTCCTGCACGTACCTCGCGCCCGCGGGCAGCGTTTCGAGCCAGAAATCGCTGGCGTCTTCGGCGCCGTGAACGCGCGCGCGCCGGAACGACACGCCGAGCGCGACGTGCAGCGCTTGCATCGCGACCACCGCCACGGCTGAAACGCGCTGGACCCAGCCGCGGTCCCACACCACGCGCAGCAGCTGCACCGGCAGTGCCACGAACGACAGCGGGTGCGACCAGATCAGAAACGACCGCCCGAGAAAGCCCAGCAGCGCTCGCAGCGGCCGCGCGGGCCCCGGCAACAGCGAGACCAGCAGCAACAGGAACAGCGCGTTCCAGATCACGTAATCCGTGTGGCAGACGAACCAGAACGAGCCGATCGGCATCAGCGCCAGTAAGAGACACGCGAACAGGCGCACTCCGCGTGACGAAACGACGCTCGAAAACTCGGCTCGTGCAAACCACGTGAACGAGACCAGTGAGACGCCCGCCGGCACCAGCGTCAGAAAATACGGCGACCACGGCGCGGGCAAGCGCACCGCCAGAAATCCCAGAAAATTCGGCAGCAGCGGGATGTATCCGGCCTTCTCGCGGACCAGAAACTCGAGCTCTCGGTTGCTGTAGAAATACGCAAAGATGCGCTTGCCGTCTTCGGCCGGAAGCGTCGGGTGGAGAAACATCGGCCAGCAGCGCGCGGCCAGGACGCCGCTCACGACCAGCACGAGCAGAGGGATCTGCCAGGCATGGCTCGCGGCGGCCGCTGCCCGAGCGCGCCCTGGCCACCCCCTCAGCTTCCCGAGAATCCGCTCCAAGGTGAGCGACTCACTTGCGCCGCAGCGGCACGCTGTTCGGCGAAGGCTTCAGATAGGTCGTCTCGAAGGCGTACGCGTACCACTTCAAATACGGTGGGATCCACTTGACTACCCGAAACCGGCTCTGCCCCTGCTTGCGCTCGAACCAGCGCGCCGGCACCTGCTCCACCCGCCAGCCCAGGCGGTGCGCCTTGACCAGGAGCTCGATGCTGTACGTGAAACCGACCGTCGACTCGATCTCGACGCTGTCGAGCAAGCGCCGGGAAAACAGCCGCAGGCCGTTGCTCGCGTCGTGGGTCGGCAGCTTGCCCAGGTGGCGCAGCGTGAACGCGCCCGAGCGCACCAGGACGGCCTTCAACCACGGGCAGCCGATCATCGTGCCGCCGGGCATGAAGCGACTCGCGCACACGATGTCGGCGCCGCCCTCTGCGACCTCGCGCATGCGCTGAAAGGTGTCGGCGTTGTAGTCGTCGTCGGCCGGAATCACCATCACCAGCGGCGCCGTCGTCGCCCGGAGACCGGTGACGACCGCGCCGTGGGGGCCCTTTCGAATCGCGTTCTTCACCGGCACGATCGGGTAGCCCGGATCGTAGCCCTTCAGCGCTTCGAGCGTGGTGTCGTCTTCGTCGTCGTAGCAGATGAAGACGCGCAGCGGCGCTGCGACGCCCCTCTTCAAGGACTCGAGCACGGGGCGGATGTTGTCGCCCTCGTTGTAGACCGGGATCACGAAGTCGATCGCGAGCATGCCGAGCCTTTTGCTGCGATCAGGCGATGCGCGGCTCGGGCAGCGGCACGATGAACTTACCGGCGAAGCCCTTGGCCCGAAGCTTGGGCATCAGCTCTTCGGCGATGTGCCACGAGAGCAGCAGCGCATAGTCAGGCTGGTCCTCGAACAAGGCCTTCTCGCCGACGATCGGCACGCGCGTGCCGGGCAAGTAGTTGCCGATCTTGTACGAGCCCTCGATCTCGAGCACGCGGTCGATCATCGCGTCGTCGATGCCGACGTAGTTCACGAGCGTGCTCGCGCGAGACGGCGCGCTGATCGCGTCCACCCGCTTGCCCTCGGCCTTGATGCCGCGCAGCAGCGACAACAGGTCGAGCTTCGACTTCAGCACCTTTTGCCGGAAATCCGCCAGGCGCTCGGGGCCGATGCCGAAGCCCTTCTCTTTCTCGAGCGCCGCGGCGACGCTCGGCAACACCTGGCGCGAGCCCTTCTTGGCGGCATACACGCGGATCGAGCCGCCGTGCGTCGGGATCGGCTTGGCGTGGATGATCTCGAGGCCGTGCATACCGAGCAGATAGGTCAGGCTCTCGAGCGAATAGTAGCGGAGGTGCTCGTGATAAATCGTGTCGTACTGCAGCGTCTCGAGCAGCGACATCAGGTAGTGCGACTCGGAGACGAAGATGCCGTCGTCGGCGAGCAGATCGTCGATCGAGCGTACCACCTCGTGCACCTGATCGATGTGCGCGAACACGTTGGTGGCCGTGACGAGCTTCGCCTTGCCCTGCGTCTTCAAGACCTCCTCCACCGCTGCCTTGCCGAAGTAGGTGAACAGCGTGGGGATGCCGCGCGCGACCGCCAGCTTGCCGATGTCCTCGGGGGTGATGCCGAGCACGCGCGCGTGATCTTTGAAGTTGCTGAGCAGGTTGCCGTCGTTGGAGCCGATGTCCACGACCAGGTCGTTCGGTTCGAGGCCGTACAACCCGCGCACCTCCTCGGATAGCTCCGCGAAATTCTCGCGCAGGATGCGCGTGGTGCTGCTGGTGTACGGGTATTCGGCGGGGAACAACACCGACGCGCTGACCACCAGCCCGAGCTGGGCGAGGCCGCAGCGCTTGCAATGCAGGAGCTCGGCCGGGTACGCCGGTTGTTCGCTCAGCGCCTGACCGGCCTTCTGCATCAGGTTCACGGGCGGCAAGAAGCCGAGGAACAACACCGAGTCGAGCTCGCTGTTGTCGCAGATCTGGCAAGCCGTCACCTCGGTGCTGTTGCGCTTGCCCAGCACGTTTTTCTTGTCGTCGATCATGGTTGGCTCTTCTGCCCGTGTTCCAGGTACCAGGCTACGGTTCGCTTCAGGCCTTCTTCGAGGCTGACCTTCGGTGAGTAGCCGAGCTTCGAGATTTTGGTGATGTCGGGGCAGCGCCGCGGAGTTCCGCCGGGGGCGAGAGGCCCGGCCTGAATTTCGAGCGTCACGCCGGCAGCCTCGCCGACGAGCTCGGCCAGGCGACGGATCGGCTCTTCGCGCTGGGTGCCCACGTGATAGATGCCCCTGTGCTCACCCCGCTCGAGCACCCGCAGCGTGCCGTCGACGAAGTCGTCGATGTACACGAAGGCGCGCGTCTCGGTGCCGGAACCCTGGATCGGGAACGGCAGGGGCCACTGTCTCCCGCGCTCGGCGACCAGCTTGGCGATCCGCAGCGCAAACTGCGGGATCACGTGCTCGAACCCCATGTCCGGCCCGTACACGTTGTGCGGCCGCACGATCGTGACGCGCTCGATGCGGCTGCGCCCGTAGTTGATCGCGAGCAGCTCGCTGATCAGCTTGCCACCGGCGTACGAGTAACGCGGGTTCAGCGGATCCGGGATGAAGAACGGCGCGCTCTCGTCGGTCGGCACCTTGGAGGGCGTCTGATACACCTCCGAGCTAGACATCAGCATCAGCTCGGGGACCTTCTCGGAGGCCATCGCGTCGAGCACGTTGATCATGCCCTTCACGCCGACCTCGAGCACCAGCTCGGGCTTCTGATAGAAGAATTCGGTGCCGTTCACGAACGCGAGGTGAGCGATCGCGTCGGTGCCACGCGCTGCCCGTTGCACGGCCAGCGGATCCCGCACGTCGCCGGGCACGAACTCGAGGCGCGACGAGACGTCGGCGAGCCGCCCGGAGCGACCGCGCGAATCATCGTCGAGCACGCGCACGCGATGGCCCGCGTGGACCAGCGCGCGCACCAGCGCGCTGCCGATGAAGCCGGTCCCGCCCGTGACCAGGTAGTGCTTTGCCTTCATGCTTTTCCGTGGGTTCTGGCCTGTTCGAGCCAGCTCTCGATGCGCGCACCGTCGCCGAGATCCGGCGAACACCGCGCTCCGCGTTCGATCCAATCGCCGAGGCGCTTCAACAAGGAAGCGACCGCCGCGACCCGGCCGTCGACCCCCGGCGCCGGCTGAAAGCTCGAGTCCTCGCGGAGCGCGACGTGGCCCGGCTCGTCGAACAGCGACACGGTGAAACCGCTGATGTAATCGGTGTTGGGGTTGTCGAGCACGATCGCCCCCGAGTCGCCGTGGATCTCGATGCGGTGCCCGTTGCCAGCCCGCGAACACGAGCTCGCCGCGACCGAAACCGGCACCGCGCCGCACAGGAGAGAAGCGTGCACCACCTCCTCGGCGGCATCCTCGGCCACGAGCGGATCCGAGACGAGCCGCGCCTGGAGCCCGGAGATGCGCTGATTCAGCAGCCACTCGACGTAGTAGAACGAGTGCGACAAGAACAGCCCGAGCACCCCCGCGCCCGCGCTCGCCGACACTTTCCAGCCGTCGCGGAGGCCGTGACGGTGCGCGTACGACTCGATGTGCCACGCGACCGTCGCGTGCCGCACCCGGCCGATCTTGCCGCCTTCGAGCCAGGCGCGCGCCCGCTGGAAGACGTCGATTTCCGGGAACTCGAAGTCGACCACGTGCGCGACGCCGAGCCTCTCGGCGCGCTCCGCGAGGCCCCGCGCGCGCGCGGCTCCGCCGCCGATCGGCTTCTCGGCGAAGACGTGCTTCTTCGCGTCGAGCACCAGCTCGAGCAGGTCTGGTTGCTCGCGCGGCGGCACCGCGATGCTCACGAGGTCGATGTTCGGATCGTTCACGAGCTCGGCGGCGCTCCCGTACACCTTGCCGATGCCGGCCTTGTCCGCGGCGGCGCGGGCGCGCTCCGGCGCTCGGGACGCGAGCCCCACGAGCTCGAAGCGGGGGTCGAGGCGGAACGCTGGTGCCTGCACGCGCGCACCGAAGCCGCCTCCGATCACGCCGACGCGGATCCGACTCATCCCAGGAGCTCGGGCGGCATCGCCGTCCCTCGATTGAAGAAGTTCCACACGTCGATCACGGGCTTCTCACCGAGGTCGAGGCCGCGGTAGGCCTTGTGCGGAACGCACAGGATCAACACGTCGCTCTCGTTCACCACGCGCTCGAGCGGCAAGAGCTCGGAGTCGGTCGTCACATGCGGGTCGGTGCACAGCACGCGCGAGGCACGCAAGCGCAGCGCCTTCTTCAGCTTGTAGCTCAGCGACGAGCGCGTATCGTCGCTGTTGGCCTTGAAGGCCATGCCGAGCAGGCCCACCGTGGCCTGACCGAGCTCGACTCGGTTCGCGATCTGCTCCACCAAGAACAGCGGTAGCCCTTCGTTGACCAGCATCGCGTCCATGCCGATGCTGAACTGGTTGTTGGAGTACGAGGTGAGCTGCATCGTGTCCTTGAACAGACACGGCCCCGCGGCGAAGCCCTGCCGCGGAAAGTCGCTCATCCGCGCGTAGTTCTGGGTGATCCCCGCGTGGATCTTGGCGTAGTCGAGGCCGGCGCGCGTCACCATCATGTAGAACTGGTTGGTGGCTGCGAATTGGATGTAGCGGTAAGCGTTGCAGAACAGCTTTCCGAACTCCGCTTCGCGCGGCGACATGCGCACGATCTCCGGCGCGAGCGCCTGGAACAGCCGGGCGGCAGCCTCTTCCGCCTCGGGCGTCGTGCCGCTCACGATCTGCGGTAGCGAACGGATCTGCTCGATGGCGTAGCCTTGAACGACCCGCTCCGGGCAGAAGGCGACCTTGAGCCGCTTGCCGCGCGCCTTCAGGTACTCGTCGAGCCACTCGGTCGTGCCCGGGCACACCGTCGAGCGCAGCACCAAAAGCTGGTCCTCGGTCAGGATCGGGAACAGCGAATCGATGCACTCTTGAATCGCCTTCGTCGACGGATTCAAAAACTCGTCCACCGGTGTGCCCACCGTGATCACGATCGTCCGCACACCCGCGAGATCCGAGGCATTGATGGTGAAGTGCAGCTTCCGCTTCTCGAGCACCTCGTGGAGCAGCGGCTCGGCGTGCTCCTCGAGAAACGGCATCTTTCCGGAGCGAACTACGTCGATCGTCTTCTGGTTCAGGTCGTAGACCAGCGTCTCGAGGCCCCGCTGCGCGAGCAGGATCGAGAGTGGCAGGCCGATATGCCCCGCCCCACCGAGCACACAGACGTCCATCCGCTTGGTCTGCATCGTCGTTCCTCGAACCCGTCCGCCCTGCTGGGGCCCGGCGGAAGCTGGCGCTTGGCGGGCTGTGGGTCAATCGGATACACATAACGCGCCGCGTCATTGCGAATCGTCGGCCATACAGCTAGTCGCACCTCCATGGCCGTGCCTCGAACGCCCTACCGCGTCTTCGCGCAAGCCCCCGATGCGGTCGTGGATCCGGCGGCACTGGTTCGCGCGGCGACACGCTTCTTCGAGGCCGACCTCGAGGTGCTCGAGCTCCGGGATCGGCGCTCGGAGGAGCCGCCGGTCGAGGGTCAGGCGCTTCGCGTGCGATTGGAAAGCAAGCGACGAGCGTTTCGCGCAGAGTTCCTGATCCAGAGTCGCCCGGCCAGCGCCGATGACTACCGAGAAGCGCGCGATGCAGAAGAACGCGGGCGTGCGGGCGGGATGGGGCTGCTTGCGGCGCGCTGTCCTTCCGTCTGGGAGGTCACGCCGGTGGATGACGACGTCGAAGCCGCAACCCTCAATCTGTGTGCGATCGCCGCAACCGTAGCGCTCGGTCCAACGCTTCCGCCCGACGGGTCCACGCTGTTCGGCGTGCGCGGTGCCATGGAACGGCTCGAGCGACTCACGGGCGCTTCTCTGCTGCGCTGACGAGGGGGGTCCAAAAAAAATCGTCGCGACCTGTCGATCCACGTCGCCGCCGTTCGACCTCTCTGAAAAGGAGAAAGCCATGGCCAAAGTACGAGTGAGCTGCTTCTCGATTTCGCTGGACGGTTACGGCGCGGGCGCCGACCAGAGCACTCAGGACCCGCTCGGCAAGCTCGGGGAAGACGTGCACCCGTGGCTGGTCTCGACGCGGACTTTCAAGAACATGTACGGCAGCTCGGACCAGGGGACGACGGGGCCGGACGACGAATTCGCGCGCCGCGGCACGGAAAATCTCGGCGCCTGGATCCTGGGCCGCAACATGTTCGGGCCGGTCCGCGGCGAATGGCCGGACGAGACCTGGCGCGGCTGGTGGGGGAAGAACCCGCCGTACCACGTGCCGGTGTTCGTGCTCACGCACCACGCTCGACCGTCGCTCGAGATGGAGGGCGGAACGATTTTCCACTTCGTCACGGGCGGCATCGAAGAGGCTCTGCGGCGAGCGCGTGAAGCGGCGGGCGAGCGCGACATCCGTGTGGGCGGCGGCGTGGAGACGATCCGCCAGTATCTGAAGGCGCGCCTGATCGACGAGATGCACCTGGCCGTGGCCCCCGTGATCCTCGGCAAGGGCGAGCACCTGCTGCACGACCTCGATTTGAACGAGCTCGGGTACCAGCTCGTCGATCGCACCAACACGGAGCAAGCGACGCACCTGTCGTTTCGTCGGACGTGAGCTAAGCTCTCGGGCTGAGGCCATGGATCGCCACGAGAAACATGGTGATTTTTACCACCAGCTGCGCGAGCGCATCGCCGCCTGGTTGAAGGACCGCGGCGAGGGCTTTCGCCACGCGCAAGTGCTGCTGCTCGCGCCCGATCTCTTCCACTTGATGTGCCGGCTAGCGCTCGACAAGCGCGTCCCGGTTGCGGACAAGGCCAAGCTCGCCGCGGCGATCGCCTACTTCGTCTCCCCGATCGACGCCCTGCCGGAAGCGGTGCTCGGTCCCGTGGGCTACGTGGACGACGTCGCCGTGGCGGCCTACGCGCTGAACAGCGTGATCAACTCCGGCAACGGCGAGATCGCGAAAGAGTATTGGGCCGGTGAAGGCGATCTGCTCGCGGCCGTTCAGCAAGTGCTCGCCGTGGCCGACGACATGATCGGCTCCGGCCTATGGCGGAAGATCCGCGGCCTGTTCGACGGAGCTCAATCGCGTTGATTCACAAATCCGCGAGCACGCGCTGGGCCGCGTTGAAACCGCACATCCCGTGCGTGCCGCCGCCCGGGTGCGTCGAGGCCGAGCACAGGTACAGGCCGCCGACCGGCATGCGGTAGCGGAACGCCGGAAAGAACGGGCGCAGGAACAGCTGCTGCGACCAGACGTTCGAGCCGCCGCCGAGATCGCCCTGTACGAGATTCGAGTTCCAGCGCTCGAGATCGTCTGGCGCCCAGGCCTTGCGTCCCAGAACGCGCGCGCGAAACCCGGGTGCGAGCCCTTCGATGCGCGTCTCGATGTCGTCGGCGAAGCGCTCGCGTGCGGCTTCCCAGCCGCCCTCGATCCGCCCCGGAACGTGGGTGTAGACGTACAGCGTGTGGCAACCCTCGGGCGCGCGCGTCGGGTCGAACAGCGATTGCTGCCCGACCACGAGGTACGGCTTCCGAGGCAAACGCCCGCTGCGCACCTCGGCCGTGAAGCGCGCCAGATCCTCGATGCTCTCGCCGAGGTGGACGGTCGCGCTCCGCTGCGCTTGGGGGTCGCGCCACGGCACTTGCCCAGCGAGTGCAAAGTCGACCTTGAACGTGCCCCACGCCGGCTCGAACTTCGCCGCGGCTCGCGTCGCCCAATTCGGCACGTGCTCGCGGCCCACCAGATCCAACAGCAGTGCAGCCGGCGCCGTGTCCGCCACGATCGCGCGCGCGGCCGGGATCTCGTCGCCGCCCTTCACGCGCACGGCCACGGCG
>JALYWZ010000757.1 GCA_030852505.1 Myxococcota bacterium
CTCGGAGCGGCGGCGGTCGTAGCCAGCCTCGCGGCGTGCCGCTCGAACGGGTCCGACGGCACGTCGGCAACGCGCGCGCCCGTGCCGGCGGGTGCGATCGATCCGGAGGCGACGAACTACGCGTACCCGCTCCCGGTCCGGTTCTTCGAGCTCGAGTCGCAGCGACAGCGGGTGCGGATGGCGTACGTGGATTCGGCGCCAGCCTCCGCAAACGGCAAGGTCGTGGTGCTGTTTCACGGCAAGAACTTTTCGGCCGCCTACTGGACGACCACGATTCGAGCTTTGAACCAGGCCGGATACCGCGTGATCGCTCCCGACCAGGTCGGTTTCGGCAAGTCGAGCAAGCCCGAGGCCTACCAGTACAGCTTCGCCGGCCTGTCCACGAACACCCGCGAGCTGCTCGAGAGCCTCGGTGTCGAGCGGAGCGCAATCGTCGGTCATTCGATGGGAGGAATGCTCGCGACTCGCTACGCGCTCACCTTCCCGGAAGCCGTCGAGCGTCTCGTGCTCGTGAATCCGATCGGCCTCGAGGACTACGCCGCGCTGGTGCCCTATCGACCCGTCGATTTCTGGTACCGGCGCGAGCTCGAGAACACGCCGGACAAGATCCGCGAGTATCAGAAGAATTCGTATTTTGCGGGCGTTTGGAAGCCGGAATACGAGCCGCTGATCGAGCTCAGCGCGGGATTCACGAGGCACCCGGACTATCCGCGCGTCGCCTGGGCATCCGCGCTGACGTACGACATGATCCTGACGCAACCGATCGCCGGTGCGTTGCCGAGCTTGAAGGTCCCGACCTTGCTGATCATCGGACTCCGCGATCGAACCGCGCTCGGCAAAGATCTGGTGCCGCCGGAGCAGCGCGAGCAGCTGGGCCGCTACGAGGAGCTCGCGCCGCGCGCGGCGAGCGCCATCCCCGGCGCAAAGCTCGTGGGCCTGCCCGGAGTCGGTCACCTGCCGCAAGTCGAGGCCTTCGAAGCCTACCGCGACGCGTTGTTGGATTTTCTGAGCGACTCCCGTCCTGAGCAAGATATCGTGTCCGAGTGACGTCTCCGGACAGGATACCGTCCCTTCTGGCCCGCTCGATTGAGTTATTCCCGCGCGAGAGTCCGCTCGAGCTCGAGCCCAGTGCGGGCGCGTTCGCGCCTCACGCCGGGCGCTTTCCTGGCGGCCACGCCGCGCGCTGGTTCGCGGCCTGCGATGGCCAGCGGGGAACTCGCCCGTTCGCGGACGCGCACACGCTGTGTTCGCTCGCGGAGGCTCTCGAGGCCATGCACATCGCAGACGGCATTCGCGCCGAGCCGGAAGGCTATTGGGTCGAGCCCCACTGGCTCGCCATCGCCAGCGACGGAGCCGGCCAACACATCATGATCGACGACCACGACGGCCGCGTGCTCGCCGTCGCCCACGACGACGAGCACGTCGGGGTCCTCGCTGCGTCTCCCGAGGCCTGGCTCACGAAGCTGCTCGACGAACACGCGGCGGGCGCCGTCGTCTGGCAGGAAACCTTCGGTTTGATCGGCAAGAAAGAGCTCGCGAAGCTGCGGGAGGCGCAACGCGCGCGAGCGCAACGTGCGCACGCACGGCCCGACCCGCCTCTCAAGCAAAAGCTCGCCTGGGCGCTCGGCGTGGTTCTGGCGATGGCGGGCGTAACGCTCTTCGGCTGGTTCTTCGCGAGTCGGCGGTGAGGGGTATCGGTGACCAGAGCGACCCCGCGCTCGAGCCCAGCGAGGTCGGCGGCCATACGCTCCTGCAACGCCGGCTCTCGTTGTTCGGGAAGGCCCTCGTTGCCCAGAGCATCCTGTATTGGCTGATTTACGCGAGCATCTGGGGACCGTCGGTGGGCTTCGCGCGCTCGCTGGAACACCTGGCTTCGTGGGACGTCGCGCTCCTCACGGGGATATATGCGCTCTACTGGGTCGTTGCGCGGGGGCGACCGCGCTCGACGCTCGCGCTTTTGGCGACGGACTTGCTCGGGAGCCTGGCGATCGGCATCGACAACGTCTTTTTGATGCTGGGAGATCTGGGCACGATCTCGGGCGTCTTCGAGAACCTGATCGGCTTCATCTGCATCCTGCTGTTTCGCGCGCTGATCATCCCGAGCACGATCCGGCGCACGTTGCTGTGCGGGCTGCTGATGTGCGGGCCGACCATCCTCGGCGTGGCCCTCGGCAGGCACCGCTTCGACGATCAGTCGCTGTCGTGGATCACGATGATAGGCTTCAGCGTCAACTGGTCGCTGATCGCGCTGATCTTTTCCGCCGTTGCCTCGGCCACGCTCTACGGACTACGGCGCGAGGTCCGGGACGCGCGCAGGCTCGGCCAGTACACGCTCGGCGAGAAGCTCGGCGAGGGCGGCATGGGGGTCGTCTACCGCGCGAGCCACGCGATGCTTCGGCGCCCGACCGCGATCAAGCTGCTGTCGGACGGCGGCAACGCGAGCCTGTCGCGCTTCGAGCAGGAGGTGCAGCTGCTCGCGGGCCTGAACCATCCGAACATCGTGACCGTGCACGACTACGGCCGTACCGCTCGAGGCTCCTTTTATTACGCGAGGGAGCTGCTCGACGGAATGGACCTCGAGAAGCTCGTGGCCGCCGACGGACCGCAGCCCCCCGCGCGCGTGATCCACATCGTCCGCCAGGTCGCGCGCGGGCTGCAAGAGGCGCACGCCGTGGGTCTGGTCCACCGCGACGTCAAACCGGCCAACGTGTTCTTGTGCCGCAAGTGGGGCGAGCCCGACGCGGTGAAGGTGCTCGACTTCGGCCTCGCCAAGAACAACGCGGACCCACCCGCGGCGGTCACGGCTCAGAACGTGGTGCTCGGCACGCCGCTCTACATGTCTCCCGAGGCGATGGGCAACGGCGCAGCGGTGGATGCGCGCAGCGACCTCTATTCACTCGGCGCCGTCGCCTACTACATGCTCACGGCCGAACCGGTATTCACGGGCAGCACGGCGTTCGAGGTCTGCGCCAAGCACCTGCACTCGGCCCCCGTCGCTCCGAGTCAGCGCCTCGGCCAGGCCGTTCCCGCTGATCTCGAGGCGATCGTGCTGCGCTGCCTGGCGAAGTCCCCCGCGGAGCGCTTCGCCAACGCTCTCGAGCTCGAGCACGCGCTCGCTGCCTGCGCTGCGGCGGACGAGTGGAACGCCGAGCGCGCGCGGGCCTGGTGGCAGCGACGCGGCGATGCACCGCTGCCAAAGCCGGATCAAACCGTCGGCGCCCGCACGGTGGAGATCGACCCCGGCACGCGTCC
>JALYWZ010000758.1 GCA_030852505.1 Myxococcota bacterium
GGATATGGTACGGATACGCGCCGCGAATGCTCGGATCCCGACCGAACGCATGAGCGTGGTGGTCGAGGAGCCGCCCCGCGACGTCGCTGCCGAGAGCCAGCTCGAGCGAGCGGAGCGCGCTGTCGAGCGCGCCCGGCAGCGTGTCCTGCGCGATGGCGCCGGGCCCGCCCCACCAGGCCGTGATTTGCGGCTGATCCCGCTGCGCTCCCAGCCAGAACGTCGAGGTCTGCGCGTCGAGCACGTGAAAGAACGAGCCCTCGGGGAGCTCGGCGTGGATCGGCAGCGGCTCGTGAAAACGCAGCACCAGCCGCAGCGCCTGGCCCATCTCCAGGTGCGCCACGGCCTCGCGCAGCTCGCGTGGCTCGGGATCGAACGAAACGCCTCCGAGGTCCGCCGGCGCGCGCAGGATGCTGAGCGGCAGCGCCACGACCGCGGCACGCGCGGACCAGCTCTCGCTGGCGCAGCGCGCTTCGATTCCGCCGGCGTGGTGGCGTAGTCCGAGCACGCGCTGCCCTGTTCGGAGCACCGCGCCGAGCTCCAGCGCGTCCCGCGCGAGAAAGTCGACCAGCGCGCCGTAGCCCTCGGCCACGCGATACTGCTCGTCCTGCGCGACACCCTGTTCGGACAGGGAGCGAGCGCTGATGCGCTCCAGCGGAGCTGCGTGAAAGCCCTCCACGAACTGCCGGAACCAGCCCGCCATTTCTCGCGGGACGCCCGTCGCCAGGAAATCTGCGGCGCTTCGCTCGACCGGCAGCGCGGCGGCCGTCGAGAAGATGCCCTCGAGCTGCTCTAGCTCGGTGGCGATACGCGGCGCGCCGCGCTCGAGAGCGTAGTGATTCGCCTCGACCTCTCGCATGTGCAGCTGCGCTTCCTCGAGCAAGTCGAGCAGCTCGCGCTGCTGGCCGTGGATGAACTCGGCGCCGAGCTCGAGCGGTTGCTCCCAGTTCGCGACTCGCTCGGTGAGCAGGCGCCCGCCCAACCGCTCGCTCGCCTCGAGCAACGCGACCCGCGCGCCAGCGCGTGAAAGCACGCGCGCCGCGACCAGCCCCGCGATACCGCCGCCGATCACGAGCACGTCCGCGCGTTGCATCGCCCGGATCCCGAAGCAAGCCGCGTGCCCGGCTGGTCCTCGTCACGGGGTATTCCAGCGAGCGCGGCGGAAGGCGCTCAGCGCGTCGCGTAGTTCTTTTCGATCCACTCGCGGTACGCGCCGCTGCGCACGCGCTGGATCCAGGCGTCGTTCTCGAGGTACCAGCGCACGGTCTCGACCAGGCCGCTCTCGAGATCGTGGCGTTGTCGGAAGCCGAGCTCGCGCTCGATCTTGCTCGAGTCGACGGCGTAGCGCCGATCGTGTCCGGGCCGATCCTTGACGAAGGTGATCAAGCTCTCGAGCGCTTGCCGATCGCGTCCCGTCTCGCTCGCGACGATGCCGATCAACTTCTTCAGGAGCGGCAGGTTCGCCCACTCGGCGCGCCCGCCGACGTTGTACGTCTCGCCGGCTCGACCGCGCTTCAAGATCAGCCAGATCGCTTCGGCGTGGTCGTCCACGTACAGCCAGTCCCGCACGTTCATGCCGTCGCCGTACACGGGCAGCGGCTTGCCCTCGAGCATGTTCAACACCATCAGCGGGATCAGCTTCTCGGGGAAGTGATAGGGCCCGTAGTTGTTGCTGCAGTTCGAGAGCGTCGTCGAGACGCCGTAGGTGTGCGCGTAGGCGCGGACCAGGTGATCGGACGCGGCCTTCGACGCCGAGTACGGCGAGTTCGGCCGGTACGGGCTGTCTTCGCTGAACAGCCCGCTCTCGCCGAGCGAGCCGAAGACCTCGTCGGTCGACACGTGGTGCAGGTGGAGGCCGAGCGCGCGCACCACCTCCAGCACGCTGAAGCTGCCGATCACGTTGGTCTGCACGAACGCGGACGGCCCGAGGATGCTGCGATCGACGTGGCTCTCGGCGGCGAAGTGCACGATCGTGTCGACGCCGTGCTGCTTGCAGGTCGCGAGCAACAGCTCCCGATCGCAGATGTCTCCGCGGACGAAGGCGTAGCGCTGCTCGTCCACGGCGCCCGCCACGTTGTCGAGGTTACCGGCGTAGGTCAGGGCGTCGTAGTTCACGACGCGACCGGTGAACTCGGGGGTCCGGAACAGATAACGGATGAAGGCGGAGCCGATGAAGCCGGCACCGCCGGTCACGAGCAGACAGCCGAGCTTGCGCTCCGGGGCATCGGAAGGGTGAGTGGTCATGCGAGCTCCGCGAGGCAGGCCCGGATGTAGTCGGCGTACTGGCTCTTGCCGTGCGCCACGGCCAGTCGCTCGAGCTGCGCCGAGTCGATGAAGCTCATGCGCCAGGCGATCTCTTCGATGCAGGCGATGCTGGTCTTCTGGCGGCGCTCGAGCACGTGCACGAACTGTCCGGCCTCGAGCATGCTCTCGTGGGTGCCGGTGTCGAGCCAGGCGTAGCCGCGCGGCAAGACCTTGACGCTGGCGCGCCCCTGGTCGGCGTAAATCCGGTTCACGTCCGTGATCTCGAGCTCTCCGCGCGGCGAGGGCTTCAGCGTGGCGGCGATCTCCAGCACCTGGTTGTCGTAAAAGTAGAGACCCGACACTGCCAGGTTCGATTTCGGCTTCGGCGGCTTTTCTTCGAGAGACAGCACCTGGCCCCGGGCATCGAGCTCGACCACGCCGTAGCGCTCCGGATCGTGCACCCGGTAAGCGAACAGCACGCAGCCGTCGAGCTGCCGCTGCGCGTCGGCGAGCAGGTCCGAGAGCCCGGCGCCGTGGAAGATGTTGTCACCGAGCACCAGACACACGCTGTCGTTGCCGACGAACTGCTTGCCGATGATGAACGCTTCGGCGAGGCCGTTCGGCGCAGCCTGCTCCGCATAGCTGAAGCTCATCCCGAGGTCCGAGCCGTCGCCGAGCAAGCGGCGGAACAGCGGCAGATCCTGCGGCGTCGAGATCAGCAGCACCTCGCGGATCCCCGCCAGCATCAGCACGCTGAGCGGGTAGTAGACCATCGGCTTGTCGTAAACCGGCAAGAGCTGCTTAGAAACCGCGCGGGTCAGCGGGTAGAGCCGCGTCCCGCTGCCACCCGCCAAGATGATGCCCTTCAAGCCTCGCTCCTCGCGCGATCAATCGCCATGCGCTTCGCTCGCGATCTGTTTCGGGTCGATGCCGAGCTCGCCGAGCCGGGCGATCACGCCATCGACCATGGTCTTGGTCCCGCACGCGTAGACTCGCAGCTGGCCGCGGTGC
>JALYWZ010000759.1 GCA_030852505.1 Myxococcota bacterium
GCGCAACCACGCCCGCCGCGCGTTGCGTCGCCGCTTTCTCTCCGCCATCGCCTGCGCGATGACGCTGATCCCGCGATCGCGATCCACGCGCGGCGCGCGCGCCTCGTCGGGACGACCGGCGAGCACGCGCGCGGCGAGCTCGGAGTAGTCTTCGCCGCTCACGACTTGCCCCTGTCTGCGAGCTGCGCCGGAAGCCCTCGCAGCTCGGGATCCGCGGCGATCCGCTCGTGCAGCCATTTTCGCCCACGGACGAGGCGGCTCTGGGCAGCCGCGCGCGAGACGCCCGTGATCGACGCGACCTCGGCGAGGTCGTAGCCGTAGACGTCGTGGAGCAAGAACGTCCAGGCTCGTTTGACGTCCATCTGCGCTACGTGGCGCTGGATCTGACGAAGCAGCGCGCGATTGGCGAGCGCGGAGCTCACGCCGCGATCGACCGGCTCCAGCGCATCCCCCGGGGTCACCGCGAACAGGCGGCGCTCGAGCTTTCGCCGCCGGATGTGGCGGTAGGCGACGCGAGCGATCACGACCGACGCCCACGCATCGAGCGGGCTCTCGCCCCGGAACCGCTCGATGCTGAGGGTGAGGTCGATCAGCGATTGCTGCGCGAGATCGTCGTAATCGCGATCGGCGCTACCCACGAGGCGCCGCAAGGTCCTGTCGACGATCGGGCGCAGCCGATCGTGGAACTCCGCGGCTGCGGCCGCTTCTCCGCGCTGCACGGCGGCGACCAGGGCCGCGTCGTCTGGCGGACTGGACGCGCCGTCGAGCCCGCGGACGAGCCTCAGGCGGGGGAAGCGGGGTTCGGGGGTCACTCGGGCGTACCGGAAGGGTGCCACGACCGACCGGGAAGCAGGCGGGCTCGCCGCGGTTTTCTCGGCGGATCCGCGCCAGGTTCAGAGATCCGCCTGGATCCCGAGGCGGAGCAGACCGGAGAGCCACGGCCAGGTTGCCACCACGCGGTGGCGCACCTCGAGCTCGGTCTGCCCGAGGAGCCCGGTTGCGCCAGCGTCGGCGAAGATCGCCACTGCCGGAGCCACCGGGAAGCCGCCGTGGACGGCGAGCTCCGCGCCCGGCAGCCACCGCGTCTGATTGTCCGGCTGCACGTCGTCGTCCGAGAGATGCGAAACCCAGAGGTAGGACAAGGTGAGGTTCGCTCGTAGCCCGAGCCAACCTCGGCCGATCGGAATGGCCCGCAGGCTGAGCTCTGGGCCGAGCGCGAGGAGCCGCGTCGACGCCTGCGCTTCCTGGATCGAACCGAAGCGAGCGTGAGCGGCACCGCCTATCCCGAACCAGCGAAGTGCTCTGCGCTCGAGCCCCGCGTACGCGCCGAACCCGCTGCCCGTCCCGGGCCCAGCCGCTTCGACGCCGGCGGCTACGGAGGTGCTGGAGGGCTCCGGCGACTGGTCCCGTGTCGCGGGGGGACGCGGCTCGGGCGTCGGAGCCGGAGTCGGGGTCGGACCAGGTCTGGGTAACGCTCCTTGTTCCACGACCATCGACGCCACGAGGAAGCCGAGCGTGCGACCGCGCTCGGCTTCCGGATCCTCCGGGTCGAACCGCAGGTCACGCTCCACCCAGCGCCGCAGGCGCGGTAGGTAACAGCCCAGGCGCACGTGCTCTGCATCCGGACCGAAGCTGACCCGCACCACCCGAGCGGCGTCCCGCGGCGCCGAAGGCTCTGAGGGTTCGCGGACGATCGCGACGCGCACTTCGGTGTCCGGACCGAGCGCCTGTTGCGCGGAAGAGCGCAGCTCTTCGACTCCGGGCGAGCCCAGACCCGTCCCGATTAACAGGATGGCGACGACGGAGGGGGCTGCCATGTGCAGGGGGGGGGCAGAGCTAGGAGCTCGGCGGCCGCCCCGAGCGCGGCCCTTCGTCGATGGCTTCGCGCACGAACAGCTCTTCCAGCGTTTCGTGTCGAGGCAGGACCTCGGTCACGTCGGCGCCGCACTCCAGAGCGAGCCTCAGCGCGTCGGGCACCTTGGCGCTGCCCTCGATCTCGATCACGACGTGCTCGCCCAGCGCGCGCACGCTGTGGCCGGCGTTCGACAGGTGCTCGAGGCAATCGGGGCTAGCACCCTTGAGGGTGATATCGGTGCGGCGCACCTCGCGCTTCAGGAGCTCGGTGAGCCGGCCCGAGACCACGACCTCGCCGCGACGCAAGATGCTGACCCGGTCGCACAGGGTCTCGACGTCGTTCAGGATGTGCGTGGAAAAGAAGATCGTGCGCCCGCCCTTGCGTTCGTCGACGATCAGGTCCCGCACCTCTTTGCGGCCGACGGGATCGAGGCCGCTCATCGGCTCGTCCAGAATCAAGAGCTCCGGATCGGCGACCAGCGCGGCGGCGAGGCCGGTCCGTTGCAGCATGCCCTTCGACAGGCGGCGCACCGGGCGATCGGCCGCGTAGGCGATGCCGAGCTGCGCGAGGACGGTGCGGGTGCGGTCGCGAGCCGCCCCCGCCGACATCCCGGAAAGCCTGGCGCACAGCTCCACGAACTCGGTCGGCGTGAGGTACGGGTAGACGTACGGGTTTTCCGGCAAGAAGCCGATTCGCGCGCGGGCGCGAGGGTTCGTGACCTCTTGGCCGAAGAGCCGCGCGCGGCCCGCGGTCGGGCGGATCAGGCCCGTCAGCATCTTGATGGTCGTGGTCTTGCCGGCCCCGTTCGGCCCCAAGAAGCCGAAGATGTCCCCTCGCCCGACCTCGAAGGACACGCCCTTCACGGCCGTCACGCGGCGCATGAAGAAGCCTTGGCGAAAGACCTTGTGGAGCGCCTCGACCGCGATCAGGGGCTCGGACACGCTCCGCAGCCTAGCCCCATTTTCTCGTGATCCGAAGCGCCTCCCGCAAGGATGACGCCTGTGGTGGACCAGCCGGAACCGCGGGGACTGGGGGTTCGGTCGGCCGGCGCGGATCGCGCGGTTCCGGTGAGGGGCGAAACAATGCTAAGGAACGGGGGGCGTCGAGCTGCGGCGGGTGCCGCGGGGCAAGTGCATCGGAAGAGGAACTGGATGAACAGGGTTGGTCTGGCTTGGGTCGTGTGGCTCGGATCGGTTTCTTTTGCGCGGGTGTTGTTCGCTCAGGGGGCGGATCCGCCTCCTTCGGTTCCCCCGCTGGATGCGCCTCCCGCGCCTCCGCCAGCGCCGCCGTCAGAGACGGCACCGGCTGAAGGCGAGGCCGCGCCCGCGCCGCTGGCACCGCCCCCTCCCCCGGGTGGCCCGGCTCCCGTAGCGGAAGCGACCGAAGAGTCGACGCC
>JALYWZ010000165.1 GCA_030852505.1 Myxococcota bacterium
GCTCGGGCGTCGCCCTGCGCACGCAGGGCTACGCCTTCGCCGCGCTCGTCGCGGGCGCGCTGGTGACGGCCTTGCTGCTGATGGGCAGCTTCGTGTCGCTGCACCGGGACGCCGCGGAGCTGCGGCGCGCCGCCGAAGATCTGGCAGAGAGCGAGGAGCGCTTCCGCATGCTCGCCGACAGCGCCAGTGACATCGTGCGCGTGTTCGAGCTCGACGGCTCGCTCTGGTATCAGAGCCCGTCCATCGAGCGGCTGCTCGGCTTCACGATCGACGAAATCTCCGAGCTCGGCGAGGGCATCTTGCACCCGGACGACGTGGCCGAGAGCCGCAGCTTACTGCATAAAATGGCCGCAGGGGAGCTCGACGGCGGCATGCTGGTGCATCGCTTTCTGTGCAAGGACGGCAACTATCGCTGGTTCGAGACGCAGTTCGTGATGATGGTCGGCCACCCACCGAGGATCCAGGCCACCGCGCGCGACGTGACGCAGCGCCGGAGGGACACCGAAGCGCTCGTGCTCCAAGCCGACGAGATGAAGACGCTCTCGCTCCGCGACGAGCTGACCGGGCTCTACAACCGCCGCGGCTTCTTCGAGCTCGCCGAGCAGGCCGAGCGCGTGGCCGCTCGCGAACGCCGCTCACTCGCCGTGGTGTTCATCGACATGGACGGCCTGAAGCCGATCAACGATCTGTTCGGCCACGACGCCGGCGACCGGGCCATCATCGAGACCGGCAAGCTCCTCCAATCGGTGTGCCGCGCTTCGGACGTGGTATCCCGGCTCGGCGGCGACGAGTTCGCGGTGCTGGCGATCAACCTGGATCCGACCTCGTTCGGCGCGTTTCGCGCTCGCACGGAGCTCGCACTGGCGGCGCGTAACGCGCGGGCGGACCTGCCGTTCGAGCTCTCCTTCAGCCTCGGCGCGGCGTTCCGCGCCACCGATCACGACGAGCCCTTCGAGACCTTGGTCGCACGCGCGGACGCAGCGATGTACGCACAGAAGCGCGCCCGGCGCGCCGAACGCGGGCTGCGCACGAGCCTCGTGCCGGGTCCGCGCGCGACCCGACCACAGATCACGGTCGTCGGCCAACGCCCGCGCATGAGCCAACGCCCACGCTGACCGCGGCGCGCCGAACCCCGAGAATTTCCGTAGCCGGTTGACGCCCGCCGCGCTTTTAGCAACCTTCATTCGAGCTTTGACCGAGGACGCAGACAAGAATCGGATCGGCGAAGTGATCGGCGGTCGTTATCGGCTCGATCACTTGCTGGGCAAGGGCGGGCAGGGGCACGTGTTCGCCGCCACCGATCTGCGCGACGGCGAACAGGTGGCGGTCAAGACCCTGAGCGGTCCCAAGGCGGAAGAGCCCGAGTGGCGCGAACGCATGGCCCGTGAGGCGCGCGCGATGGTGAGCCTGGTGGGCACCTCCGCGGTGCGCGTCCTCGACCAGAAATGGTCCGATCGCGGCGAGCTGTGTCTGATCCTCGAGCGCCTGCATGGCCGTGACTTCGAAGACTACCTGGCGGAGGTCGAGAGCCGGAACAAGCAGCTCCCTCTCGCACAGGTCGTGGATCTGCTCACGCCCGTCGCACGGACCCTCGAGTCGGCGCACGCCGCCGGCATCCTCCACCGCGACATCAAGCCCAGCAACATCTTCATCACCAAGACGGGCGAAGTGCGGCTCCTGGACTTTGGCTTCGCCAAGTTCGTGTCTCTTCGCGGTCTGACGCGAGTCGGTCACGTCGCAGGTTCCCCGTCTTACATCGCGCCCGAGGCCTGGGGCGGCCAGCCCGACACGCTCGATGCGCGGGTAGACGTGTACGGGCTCGCGGCAGTGGTGTTTCGGGCGCTCGCCGCGCGTCCGCCGTTTCAGGCGGCCAAGGTTTACGACCTGTATCGAATGGTCACCGAGGCCAAGCGCCCGAGCCTGCGTCAGTTTCGCCCAGATCTGCCGCCGGACATCGACGACTGGGTCGAGCAATCGCTGGCGATTGATCCCAACCACCGCTTTTCGCAGATCCGCGCGCTTTGGAACGCGCTCAGCGGCATCGTCGCGCGCGCCAGCGTTGCCCCGGAGTCGCAGACGACGCGGCCCGACAATCCTCCCCGGACACCGTCACGTTCCCTCGACGAGTCGGACAGCTCGGTGCCGGTCGTCTTGTCGTCCGCCGACGCCGTTTCTCTGAGCGAGTCGCTCGAGAAGTCGAAGCCCGACGCTGCGCCGGAGTCCGAGCCGCTGCCCGATACCGTCGCTTCCTCCGAGCTCGTCCCGCCCGAGCCGCTCGACGCCGCGAAAGCAGAGGCATCCGAGGAGCCTGCGCCC
This sequence comes from Myxococcota bacterium, assembly GCA_030852505.1. Classification (GTDB taxonomy): domain Bacteria; phylum Myxococcota_A; class Polyangia; order Polyangiales; family Polyangiaceae; genus PMG-095. The sequence goes on from JALYWZ010000165.1 coordinate 2,317, forward strand.
GAATCGGTGCCGATTCTGCTGCTCGACTCGAAGGTGGTCTCCAAGGGCAGCGAGGGTGAGCCGCGCTCCGGAACGACGCTGAAGGCCGACCTGCCGCCGGACTCCGCGATTCCCGACACCGAGCTGTCTCCGCCCATGTCCTTCCCGATCCCGACCTCGGAGCCCGCGCCGAAGTCCGCCCCCGCCCCCAAGTCCGAGTCATCCCCGAAATCCGGCCCAGGCGGCCCGCCGGAGCCACCGGCTAATTCCGCCCGAAACCCGCCAGTTTCGGCGAAATCCGAACCGCCGCCGCGTTCCAAGTGACGGACTGAGCGGGCTCGCGACTATTCTGGGGCGTGCGCTGGGCGAAGCGGTCGTGGTGTGCGGGCCTCGGCGTCTCCCTGTTCGTTGCTGTCGCGCCTGCAGCCGCCGACGTCCCGACCCGGATCTTCCTGGAGCGCGGGCGCATTTGGCGGCATCCTTCCTTCCAGGCGGATCGGTTGGCCACTTAGTATCGGATTCCGAGCGCCTGTACTGGGTTACGGTCACCGGGGAGACGCAGGTCTACAGCCTCCCCCGCCTGCCGGCTCCCTAGCTGCGCCGTGCGAGCACGCCCGCGACGGCTTTTTGGCGCCGCTCGAAGAGCTGCTCCGCCTCACCGCTCGACATGCGCTCGTGGGCCTCGCGGAAGCTCAGGGCGTTGCCCAGGATCGGCACGTCGTAATTGGCGGCCTTGTCGCGCAGATCCGTGTCCTCGTGGACGCGCAGCAGGTGCACCTCGCCGGTCGGAAGGAACAGCGTGGTGACGCGCTCGCCAGCTGCGACGACCACGGGCTCGGGGCTCACGACCTTGTAGGAACCGGCCCGTGCGGCGAGCACGAGCTCGTCCACGACACTCTCGACGTCGAAGGCGCGATCCGCGCGGACGCTGCGGGCGCGGGTGCCGATCAACACCGAGTCCTGGATGTGGCCGGCCTGAATCTCGCAGTCGATCAGCACTGAGTTTTCGATCCGGACGTCGCTTCCGAGTTGGGTGTCGCCGGCCAGGATGTTGCCTTGTCGATCGCGCCGCTCGCCGAGGCCGGCCAGCGCACGCGCGATCGAGCCCTCGGCCGAGCGCGCCGCGAGCGCCATGTAAAAGTCGTAAATCTGCCGGTGCTGTCCGACGTCGCCCCAGTACTGATCGACGAAATCGAGCACCACGAACTTTGCGGGGCGGCCCCGATCGGCCTCGAAGCGCTCGAGCACGCCCGTCAGGCGCTCGAACACGCCCGGCAGGTTCTGCTCCATCTCGACGAGCTTCGGGATCTCGCTGCAGGCCGCCCGCCAGGCTTCGGCGCGCGCCTCTGGATCGCGGATCGCGGCCAGCGTGAGCGCGGTGAAGAACTGCGGGTCCAGGTCCGGCCGCCGGCTGCGTTGCGCCTTCGGGTCGAGGACCTCGCTCTCGAACTCGGCGAGCAGCGCGTCGAGCAAGACGCGCGACACGGCGATCGAGCCGAGGTTGATCCCGCCGTACAGCGTGTCGCCGCGCTTCTCGAGCAAGCCGCGCTCCGCGAGCGCGTGCATTCGTTCGAGCGGGCGGCGCGGTACGAAGGTGGTGATCTTGCCGTCGGCGTCGAAGCCGACCCAGTCCTTGTTTCGAGCTTCGTCGTCGGTCATCGCGCGCCGCGACACGAAGCGCACCACGTCGGCGCCGTCGAACAGGGGGTCCGTGCCGGAGAGCGAGCGGGTCGGGATCTGCACCTCGTCGCCCCACTTGACGACGACGCCGTCGAACCCCGAACGCCGCAGGAACGCCTCGACCGGTGCGAAATAGCGAAGCGCGAGCTCGACCATCGACAGCCTGGGCTTCCCCGGTCCGAGCGCCGCGAACGAGCGGATCGCCGGCTTCTGGCCGTTGTCCGTCTCGGTGAAGGGCGTCGAGCGCGTGCCCTCGCCGAACACGAACGCGACCAGCGCTCCACTGCCGGCTTCGAACTTCGGCCGCAGCCGCTGCCATAGCAAGAGCAGGCCAAAGGCCTGGTTGACCGGCAGATCTTCGCAAAACGACTCGACGGCGCGGGCGCGGAACGGCTCCTTTACCCGATCGAGCGCGTGCTGCCAGAAGCGCTGGGCCGCTGGCGAACCGGATACCGTGCCGAGCAACGCCGACGGCGCGCCTTCCGAAAACAGTGCCTCGGTCGCCGTGACGTTGTGTTGAACCGCCGCGAGGAACTCCCTCGCGCGTGCGTCTTCCAGCAAGGACGAAAGCACGCCGTCGGGCTTCCGCAAGCACGCCGCCGCGATCTCCTGGGCGCGGCTCTCGGAGTCCGCCAGCGCGTAGATGCGGAGCTGCGGCGCATTGCCGGAGCCGCGCACGTGCGCGATCTCGCCGTTATCGAAGCCGATCCGGATCCCGTCCGTGAAATCGATGCTGCGGGGCTCGCTGAACCCGAGGTCGCTGCGGAATTGCCGGCTGAGAGCCGCGCGCAGCCCGGCCGCGCGGAGCAGCAACGTGCCGTGCGCTTCCCATTCGCCCTCGGCGTTGGTCACGAAGGTCTGCGAGCCTTCGAAGCGCACGCGCGTCACGCTCGGATCCTTCAGGTCGTACTGCCGGGACAGCGCCTTCAAGGCCTCGGGCTCGACGTCGATCAGCCCCGAACGTCCGAAGCGCTGGGGAAGCGCTTCGAGCAGCTTCGGCAGCGACGTCAGCCGCTCCTTGGAGAGGCTCAGCACCGCGACGATCGGCAGCACGGCGTCCCGAGTCGGCAGCGGAGCGAGCCTCCGATCGCCAGAGACGAGCTCGGAGCCTACCAGGAACCCGCCGTTGGCCTCGAACCCGACGCGGCGGTCTCCCTCGAGCTTCGACATGGCCGCGATCACCCACGGCGAGCCGATCTTCGTGCGCGAGACGCTGAGCTTGCCGTCGAAGAAGCGGTCGATGGCGTCGGTGGCGCTCACCGGAACGGCGATCGCGTCGACCTTCAGCGCGTCGCAAACCAGGAGGCACAGCACGTCACCGGGGATGAAACGCACGCGCCGATCCTGATCGACCCCGAGCACGAGCGGGCGATCGCTGTCACCGTCGGTCGAGACGATCGCATCGATCGCGCCGAAGCGCCGCTCGGCCTCGTTGGCGAGCTCTTGCAGCTCGTCGAGCTTTTCGTCCGAGATCGCTTCGGTGTCGATCGGCACGAACGTCTCCGTGCGACCCATCGGGTGCACCACCGCGCCGAGCTTCTCCAGGAGCTCCGCGAGCAGATCGCGGCCCACCGCGGAGTGTTGGTAGACGACCACCCGCAAGCCTTGCAGCGCTTCCGTTCCGAAGAAACCGAGGTAACGCGCGACGTAACCTTCGCGGGCCTCGTCGTTGACCGTCGGGAGCTCCGGCGCTTGCCCTTCGCGCAGCATCCCGGAGTCGTCGAAAATCGAGGACGCGGCGTCGCGCAGGTACTCCGAGCGCCGCGCGTTGGCGACCGCGCGCAGGATCGGCGTCTCGTCCTGCTTCGTGACCTCGCCGATGGGCCGGTAGAACTTGATGCCGTTGCGGTCGAACGGGATGTGGCTGCCCGTGACCATCACCGCGGGCAGGCGCTTTTCGAGCGCGTACAGGGCGAGCGCCGGCGTCGGGAGCTTCCCCGCGTTGATCAGGGACAGGCCCAGATCCTGCGCCGCTCGAGCGACGGCGCGCGCGATCGTGTCGGTGCTGGGCCTCAGATCGCCGCCGAGCACGACCTGACCACCGGGCCCGAGCTCGCCCAGCTCGAACAAGTAATCGAGGAAGCCCCGCGCGTTCACGTAGGCCTCGAGATCGGTGATGTCGGTCACCAGCCCGCGCAGACCGCTGGTGCCGAAGGCGAGCTCGGTGGGCGTTCGGCCACGAAACGAGGGAACTGTCGGCTCCGGGATGGTCACGCGCACGACGTTACCCCTCCCTGTCGCCGAAAGCTCGTAGCCGGTTCCGTCCGGTATCAGGCAGCTCTCCGAGCGCGACAGCTCGAGCGCTCTTTCCCCCGAGCGGAGCTCGAGCCGCGCTTCGGGCTCGGACGCGACGAACAGCAAGAGCTCGGGCCCGCGCGCGGCCCCGGCGAACCTGGTGCCACTCTGCACGGCGTGGCGCTCGAGCTCGAACTCGAGCGCTGGGGTTCGGTAAACGAACCGCGTCTCGTCGGCTTCACTCGACCGGATCAGGAACGGAGCCGCGCTGTCGAAGCGCAGGATGCGTAACAGCTCCGGCACGTCGACGTGTTTGCCGGTCAGGCCGCCCCGCAGCACGTTGTCGGAGCTCGCCATCACCTCGAGCGCGGAGCCCTCGAGATAGGCGTGCGGCACGCCGGCTCCGAAGAACAGGCCTTGCCACGGCTCGAGCACGACCAGGTTCAAAAACATCAGCAACAAGAGCCCGCGATCCGGCCGGTTTTCGTGGGAAAACAGCCGGTGGCTCTCGAGCACCCAATACTCGGGATGACTCCGGTTCAGCGCCTCCGGCCAGGCCTCGAGCTCGGCGATCCAGGCGCCGAGCGCGGGCAAGAGCAACTCGTCCGGCAGCGTCAGGTAGGTCGTCACCAAGCGGCGGAGCCAATCCGGCTTCGAGTCGAAGGCGGGTAGCAACCCCGCCAGCACCGATGGCAGGCCGTCGAGCACGGCAGCGATCTGCGACTCGGGTCGGAAGCCGCACACGGCGTAGAAACGCGACAGCGCGACGACGAGCTCCGGCTTGTGGTTGACGTCGCGGTAGCAGCGGTGCGGCGCGTCGATCGGGACGCCCGCGGCGTTCTCGCGCTGAAACCCGGCGGTCGCCTGAGAAAGCGAGGGGTGGACCTGGATCGACAGCGGGCGCGCGGCAGCCAGGACCTTGAGCAGATAAGGCAGCCCATCGAAGCGTCGCGCGGCCTCGCTGCCGAGCCACTGCGTGCGGTCCTCTTCGATCAGCTCGTTCAGCGGCTTCCGCTCGCCGTTGCTCCCGGCTTCCGACGGGAACACGGCGTGCGCGCCGAGCCACGCCTCTGCGAAAGGCTGTCCGTTCGACTCGACCCCGTAGAACTCGGGGATGAACCGCGTGTCGCCCCAGGCGTAATTCTGGAATCGGGGCGCGACGCGCACGGGCGAAGGAGGAGTGTCGGTTCCGACTCGGTCCGCTGGCATGGGGCTGGGCAGTATGCCACCGCGCCTGCTCCGGGAAAACGCCTCGTCAGCGGGCGCGCCGCGGGCGCAGGATGCGCGCGCGCAGCTCGCTCACGAGCGGCGACGGTCCAACGAACAGCCGTTCGGGAAACGTGCGGTTCGCCACCATGTGCTCGTAGATCGGGTCCGCCTCGCGCGCGTTCAGCGCCAGGCCCGAAATGTACTCGAGCTTCAGGCTGAAATCGCGGTTCACCGCCGTCCCCTCGAGCCAGCGCTCCATGTCCGGACCGCGCGTCGCATAGGTCGCGAACAAATCCGTCACGTTGTTGATCCTCACGTCGCGCAGTGACTGCGCGATCCTGGGATCCGCGAGCCGGACCTGCGTGGCCGTCAGGTCGAGCGACAGCGGTTGCTCTCGCCCGAGCAGTACCACGTCGTAACCTCGTCCGCTGAACGCCGAGTTCCAGACCGTGCCGTTCGGAAAGGCGTTGGTGAAAGTGCGCATCTGGATGCGGATCGCCTCTTCGCTGGTCTCGTAGAGCGGCACCCACTGCGTGGCGATCCCGCCCGCCCGGAGCCGGCTCTTCACGATCTCGTAATACTCGCGCGAGAACAGCACCGAGTTGCCGCGCACCCACGGGTGGATCGGATCCGAGGTGATCACGTCGAAGCGCTCGTCGGTCGTGGATAAGAAATGGCGCGCGTCGTCGAACACCAGCTCCACGCGCGGGTTCGAGAGCAGATCGTAATTTTCGGGTGCGAACTGGCGCGCGGCGCCCGCCACGCGCGGCTCGATCTCGCAGATCACGATCCGCTCGATCTCCGGATGCAGCGTGAGCGCGCCGGCAGTCACGCCACCGCCGAGCCCGACCACCAGCACGGACTTGGGGTTCGGGTGCGCGAGCGCCGAGAGGTGCCCGAGCAAGCGCTCGAGCCGCAGATCGTTCGGGTTGTTGGTGGCCTCGACCCGCCCCGACACGTGAAAGTTGTAGTGGCCGTCGGGGGCGATGTGCACGGCCACGGTCGAGGCCGCGCCCTCCCTCACGTACGGATACTGATCGGCCGGATCGACCCACCACACGTAGCGCCCGTGGGCGAGAAACGATTTCGAGACCCCGGGC
>JALYWZ010000166.1 GCA_030852505.1 Myxococcota bacterium
GGCGGAACCGCACCAAGCGCCACATTCGGTGGGGTCGTCAACGCCGCCGGCGGAGCGAGGGCCGACGCAGGTGCACCTGCAACCAACGCTGGCGAGGCCGGGGCGGGCGGGGTGGCTCCCGATGCGTGCGCGCTTTCAACGGGTGACGGGGCGCCCTCGAGCGGAGACGCGAGCGGCCCAGTCGGCGAGCCGCCGAACGGCTACCTCGTGTACTTGGCGGAAACACCGGATCTCGGAAAACAGGTCTTCCACGTGCGGATCCACGACGGCGTCGTGTCCGCACCGGTGCGGCTCACCCCGGACTCCGGCGTCGATGGCTATTCGGTGGTCCCGCAGCGCCGCGCCACCATCACCGTGACCGGAGCGCGCGACCCGGGGTTCCGCCTGACATTGGTCGACTTCGATGAATCGGGCGCGACGAGCTCGCTTCCGCTCCCTTCGTCGAAGCCGGATGATGGCGATCTATTCTCGAGCTTCGGCACGAACACCGACGGCAGCCTGCTCTTTGCGAGCCCCGGCATGCAGTTCTTCGATTTGCGTTCCGCCACGCCCACGGCGCGCGATCTCATCGGCTATAGCGTGACGACTGCCTACGGCTGGTCCGGCGAGCGCCTGCTCTTCAGCGGGACCGAGATGAGCGGCAAGCAGCGGGGCTGGTTCTCGGCAGATGCCGGCGCCTCGCCCCCCGCGGTGTCGCGGCTCTCGCCCCCAACGGACGATTCGCTCGTCTTGTCGATTTCCCCCGACAAATCCCGCGCCATCTACCCGAGTCAGTCTGCGAACGGGGATCCGAGCTGGTACCTTTTGGATCTCACCGTGGCCACGCCCGTACCGGTGCAGCTGACCTCGGCGGCACTCCGCGCTCCGGTCTCCGCCTCCCGCGTCAGCGCCTGGTCACCCAATTCACGGTACTACGTGCGGGAAGTGGACTCAGGCGTGCTGGTACTGGTCGACGCGCAGGACCCGTCGTTCGGCCAAGTCGTGAGCGCCGCGGGAGCCACCAACTTCACTTTTGCGTCCTTCTCGCCGGACTCGCAGCGGCTCGTCTACGCGGCGAGTCACGGCGGCTCCGAGACGACGCAGCTCTATGGCGTGGCGCTCGGCCAGAACGGCCCCGGCGCCCCCTATCCGTTGATTCGCGGAACCGAAGAAGAACAAACCGCCTACGTCAATCAGGCGGGTTTGCTCGAGTGGATGTACGGCTCTCGTTACCTCGTTTACCTCGGACAAAACCCGCATAGCTTCTACCTGGCGGACGCCTCTGGCTGCTCGGGACGACGCGTGCGGTTCGGGTCCGAGCAGAGCGAGCCCTTCACGCAGAATGGCTTCGTCCACGCGCCCAACGCGCGCCGGGCCGCCTTCTTCTCCGACTTCGAGAGCCCGGGCGGTACCATGGAAGTCTACGTGGCTGACATCGACGACGAAGGCGAATGGGGCGAGGTCACGCGCATCAGCAGCGCGGACCGAGGCGTTGGCCTCGCGCAAGAGCTCAGGTTCCTTTCGGGTGACTGGCTGATGTTCTACGCGGAAGACGCCGAGCGACGCCCCTCGCTGTATCTCGCGCCCCGCGACGGCTCGACCCCAGCACGCCTGCTGAGCGACCCAAACGACGTCGTCGGTTACACGACCTGGCTTCCGGACGAGCCGTAAGCGGTACCTTGAGCGGCCTGAGGGCGCATGCTAATCCCCGCGCCATGACGACCGCCGCAGCCGTAGCCGACCTTTCCACGAAGACCGTCGCTCTCGCCGGCAAGACCTATTCGATCCAGGCGCTCGGCGACGACAGCTACACCGTGCTGCTCGCGGGCGTGCCGGTGGGGCGGATCGTGCTCTCGTTCGGTGCGGCCAACGGCGTGCCCGAAGGCGACGCCATCAGTGAAGACGATCTGACCAGCGTCGGCGAAGCCTGGTTCGGCGCCGTCGGCTGACAGCTTTCCCCCGCGCGAGCTCCGCGCTCTGCGGCTGCGAAGAAGCAACGGCCTCGGTGGACGGCCAGCAAGACGCGTAGATCATCCCACGAGGCTCGGCTGGGTTTCATGACGCTGGATGATCCCTGGAGAAGGTTGCTCCGCTGGTGGCTCCGCCGAGCGTTGCGACCGTCAACGACCTGGTCGAGAAGGCGCACGCTCGTCTTTTGCTCTTCCGTCGTTGGCCGGCAACCCGTCATCGTCGAGGGTGCTACCGCCTTCACCCTCCCACCGCGCAATGGCAGCGCGGTCTGCGCGGCCGTTCTGTCTGGTGCGGTCCATCTCCATGCTTTCCTTCCAAGATCCCATTCGTTCTCTCCTTTCGCTGGTGATGTGAGCTCGGTTCGGCGGGCCATCCCGACGCGCTCACGGTTTTTGTTCGAGGTTTCCGCCAGCCTCGGCAGCTTCCTATTCGTTGGTTGCTCTAGCTGTTCTTGAAGACGAGGAACCCGTCCTCTACTGGAATGGTCGAGCCGTTGATGGCCGAGGCACCCTCGGTGAATAGGAACGCCACCACGCTAGCGACCTGCTCCGGCTCGATCAGCTTGCCGTGCAGCTGCTGTTTCGCGAGGGATTCCTTCATGTCCGCATCGTTGCCGAGGATCGGCGTGTTGATGAAGCCGGGCGCCACCGCGACGACGCGGATGTCGTGCGGCGCGAGCTCGAGCGCCGCCGAGCGCGTCATCATGATGACGGCAGCCTTTGCTGCGTTGTAGTTGAAGCTGCCGAGCGCCGCGGTCTTGCCATAGATGGACGCGGTGTTCACGAACGTGCCCTTGGCCCCGAGCGCAACCATCTTCCTCGCCGCGTAGTACATGCCGTAGTACACGCTGTGTTGATCGACCTCGATGACCTTGTGATACGTCGCCGGGTCCATTTCGAGGAAGGGCTTCACGATGCCGATGCCGGCGTTGTTGAAGATGCCGTTCAACGTGCCGAGCTTCTCGACCGAGAAGTCGACCAGCGCCTCGACGTCGGCCGCTTTCGAAACGTCGACCTGGTAGGGAAAGGCGCGTACGCCTGCCTGCTCGAGCTCAGCCGCGACCTTGATCGCGCCCTCGAGATAGAAGTCCGCGACGATGATGTTTGCGCCCTGGGCCGCGAGCGCGTGGCTCGCGTGATAGCCGATGCCGCTCGCGCCGCCAGTGACGATGATTGCGTGGTTCTTCAACTTCATGATTTTCTCCTTGGGTTGGTGGATTGATGCGATGCCCGTGACGGCGCTCAGTCGTGGACCAGCTTGCAGCCGATCTGCGTGCCCATGCCGAGCACGTAGCCGAGCTGAATATTCAAGGATGCGAGCGGCTCGAGTAAGCGCGCGTTCTTCAGCGAGCCGGCGTCGACCGGTCGAACCCGATCCCCCGTGCGAGCCCCATCACCGCCTTCTTGGCTGCTGCGTCGTCGGAGGCGACGAACGCGGTCAGCAGGTGATCGCGCAAGCGGCCGAAGTCCATGTGCTGCGCAAAGACCGTGTTGAACGCCTTCGCCTCCTTTCAGCGCGCTGCTGTCCGTTCATTCGGGGCCTCTGCGCTACGGCCTGAATCAAGCAAGTGTCACGCCAGCTAGAAATGTGCGTAATTTCAAGCGATTACGTTCGGGGCACCGGTCGCGCTCTATCAAAATGATAGTTTTCGTTGTCGAATTGATAGTTTGGCAACAGTGAGCTCCCCACCTCGAATTGCACGAGCGGCTGCAGTTCGAACCCCGCGGAGGCCTGCTGCAATTCGCGCTGACGGCGAAAACCGGGACCCCCCGACTCAGGTCCACGCCCCTCCGAGTCGTAGAGCCGCCACTGCGCGATCGGCGAGAACGTGTTGGCACTGGCCCGGACCTCCTCGTCAGTGCCGCGGAAGAGGCCAGCTCTTCCTTGACCGCAGCTCGAGGCCGTGACCCGCTCGCTGCAGGAGCCAAAGACGATGCGTGAGATGGCGAAGTTGGTGGCTGCGGCGATGGTGACCTGCGCAGCACTCGCTGCCTGCGGTGGAACGAAGAGCCCGGCGGATGCGCCGGTCGTAGTGAAGAACTCGGCGCCGGTTGCACCTGTAGCTGCCACTAGCAACGCCCTGTCGTTGCCGCCCCTCACGAGCAATCCGCTCACCGCTGCGCTCGCCTCCGGAATCGCCGCTCTGCTCCCCGAGCTCGAGGCCGTCTACAAGGATCTGCATCAACACCCCGAGCTCTCCATGCACGAGGTGCGCACCGCAAAGGTCGCGGCGGACTGGATTGAGCGGTTTGGATACGAGGTGAGCCGCAACGTCGGGAAGACGGGCGTGGTCGGTGTTCTTCGCAACGGCGCCGGGCCCACGGTCATGCTCCGAGCCGACATGGACGGGCTCCCGATGGTAGAGGCGACAGGGCTCCCGTACGCGAGCACGGCAAAAGCAACCGACGACGAGGGCAACCAGGTCGGTGTGTTTCACGGGTGCGGTCACGACATGCACGTGACGTGGCTGATGGGCGCCGCGCGCGTGCTGTCGGAGCATCGCGACCGATGGCACGGGACCGTGCTCGTCGTGTTTCAGCCGGGCGAGGAGGTGGGCCGGGGTGCCGAGAGCATGATGCAAGACAAGATGGCGGAGCGCTTCCCGAAGCCTGACGTCATCTTCGGCCAGCACGTCATGGTCGGGGCCGCGGGCACGGTGGGTCACCGGTCCGGCGCGATCCTATCGGCGGGCGACAGCATGCAGGTCAAGCTGTTCGGGCGAGGCTCTCACGGCTCGCAGCCGCAAACCTCGATCGACCCAGTGATCATGGCAGCCGCAACGACTTTGCGGTTGCAGACCATCGTGTCGCGCGAGGTCTCTCCGCTAGATAGCGCGGTCCTGACGGTCGGGGCGCTGCAGGCAGGCACCAAAGAGAACATCATTCCCGACGACGCGATCATCAAGCTGAACGTGCGGACCTATGACGAGAACGTGCGGAAGCGCGTGCTCGAAGCCATCGAGCGGATCTGCCGTGCCGAGGCGACCGCCTCTCGCGCGGAAAAGCCGCCCGAGTTCACGACACTCAGCAGCTATCCACTGACTATCAACGACGCTGCGTGCTCCGAGCGCATTGCCAAAGCCTTCCAGCTCCAGTTCGGCGAGCGCGCGTTCGAGACGCCACCGGCTTCGGCCAGCGAGGATTTCAGCGTCTTCGGGCGGCGATGGGGTGCGCCGTACGTATTCTGGATTGTCGGCGGGACCGACCCGAAAGCTTACGCCGAAGCCGAGCGGACGAAGACGGTCAACGAGCTTCCGAGCAACCATTCACCGAAGTTTGCACCGGTGCTCCACCCCACGCTCCAGGCCGGTCTCGAAGCGATGCTCACGGCCGCGGCCGCCTGGCTCAGCGTGCCCGGATAGTTTCGCTGTTGATGCCGATGGCGATCCCTGTCCAGTATAGGTGCTCGCAGGGTTCGAAACCGATCGAGACGGGTCGGTCGCGTGAGGTCGTGAGGAGGAGAGTAGATGGCGGATGTCGAGAAGCCCGGGGGCACGACGAACGTCGACGGCTTGCGGGCCTGGCGTGCGTTGGTGGCGCACTTGCCGGAGGGGATAGCGCTGCTCGACCAAGCCCTGAGCGTCACCGCATCGAACGAAGCCTATCGTCGGCTCTTTGGCGGCGTGAACGAGGAGGGCCCGAACCCGTTTGGCTTCGAATGGATCCACGAAGAGGATCATCCGAAGGTCCGCGCGGCGTTGGGTGAGCTACTCGGGGCAAAAGCGGCGTCCTGTCTCGTCGAATACCGGGTACGACAGAGAGACGGCACCTGGATCTGGGTAGAGGCCAGCGCCGCCAACTTGCTCCATTTCCCCGAGGCCCGCGGCCTTGCCGTCAGAATTCGCGACATCACGCAGCGCAAGCAGCAAGAGCTTCACCTGCAGCGGATGAGCAACATCCTCCTCGAAAGTCAGCGGGTCGGCCACTTCGGCAGCTTCGAGTTCATCGCGGCGACGCAGGAGACGATCTGGTCGGAAGAGGAGTCTCGCATCTACGGGCTCGACCCCGCCGATGGATCTCCGCCCTACGCGCAGATGCTCGCTCGACACATCCATCCCGACGACGCGGAGCTCCTGGATCGGACCTTCCGCGAGGCGTTCGCCAAAGGGGCCGTCTACGAGCTCGAGCACCGGATCGTTCGTCCCGACGGCACCGTCCGGATCGTGCACGACATCGCGCACCCGTACTTCGACAACGACGGGCGGCTCTACAAGTACATCGGAACGACCCACGACGTGACGGAGCGCAGGGCGCTCGAAGCTCAGCTCGCACAAGCACAAAAAATGGAATCCCTGGGGCAGTTGGCGGGTGGGATTGCGCACGATTTCAACAACCTGCTGATCCCCATCCTGAGCTGCGCGGAGCTCGCGAAGCTTTCCTCCACGACCGACGACGAACGCAACGAGCACCTCGACGAGGTGATTGAGGCGGCGACGCGCGCAGCCCGACTCACCCAGCAAATCCTGGCTTTCAGCCGCAAGCAGATATTGCAGCCGCAGGTACACGACCTCAACGATATCATCGTCGAGTTCGAGGCGATGATCCGGCGCATCATCGGCGAGGAGATCCAGCTTCGAACCTTCCTCGAGCCAAACCTGTTCCGTGTGAACGTCGACAGGGGCCAGGTGGAACAGATCCTACTGAACCTCGTGATCAACGCACGAGATGCGCTGCCACGAGGGGGCCTGCTCACCCTGGAGACCGCGAACGTGCGCCTGGAAGCGGCCTATCTGGCGAAACACAAGGGCGCGCATGCGCCCGGGCCTTACGCCCTGCTGGCGGTCAGCGATTCGGGCTGCGGGATGGACGCCGCGACCCAGCAACGGATCTTCGAGCCCTTCTTCACCACGAAGGAGCGCGGGCGCGGGACCGGGTTGGGGCTTGCCACCGTGTTCGGAATCGTCAATCAACACCGCGGCAGCATCTGGGTCTACAGCGAGCCCGGCAAGGGTACGACCTTCAAGATCTACCTTCCTCAGGCGCACGGCCCATTCGAGGCCGCTGAGACGTCGCACGCCGAAGCCCTGGAGCGCGCGACCGGAACCATCCTGCTCGTCGAGGACGAAGACATGGTGAGAAAGCTCGTGTGCGAGACGCTCGAGGCAACCGGTTACGAGGTCATCGAGGCGCACGGACCCGCCGAGGCGATGCGATTGATTCCCACCATCAAGCCCCGGATCGATCTGCTGCTGACCGACGTGGTCCTGCCGGAAATGAGCGGGCGAGAGCTGCACCAGAAGCTGGAAGCGCTCGAGCCCGGGGTCCGCGTCCTCTACATGTCGGGCTACACCGACAACGCCATCGTTCATCACGGAGTCCTGGATCCCGGGCTCCATTTCTTGCAGAAGCCCTTCACGCTGCAGGCCCTGCGGGAAAAAGTGCGAGAGACTCTTGCGGCGCCTCCGTGACGCCCCCGCGGCGCAGCAGCAGCTCGCTGCCACCGTCGCCTATCGCGGCGCGCGAGCTTGGGAGTCGGCGACTACCAGATCCGGAAGTTGCCGCTGACGTGGAGCATGCCGAGCATGTAGAGCACCCCGTCCCAGTAGTTGCCGCCCGGGACGGCGAGCGACCAAATTTTGTCCACGAACGGCTTGCCTGAGGATGCCGGCAAGGCGAAGCCCAGTGTCGAGTTGCACCCCACCGCTGCGCCGCCGTTGTTACGGGAGCTCGAGTAGGCGCCGAACTTGGGCGCGTACGTGTCTTTCTGCCAGCTATCTTCGCCGAACAGATACCAGTCCATCATGAGGTTGACGACGCATCGGGTCGAGTCGGCGTTGGCAGCCTGCGGGTTCGTGGCCGTGAAGCTCGCTTGGTAGGGACACACTCCATTGTTGTCCACCACCTTCTGCATGTATTGGCGCCCCGCGGTCACCGCTTCCTTCCAGAACGCCGCGTTCTCCGTGTCGAAGCAGGCCCACTCCTTGTAAAAGGCTGGCAGGACGTACGAAGGGTCAACGTTGTTCGAGTTCGTGACGAACTTGATCAGGCGGTACTGCTCGTTGAAGTACTTGGTCCGTATCAGGTCGAGGATCCACTTGGCCTCCTTCGCGTAGGCGATCTTCGCGGGCCCGGTCGAGTCGCCCCAACGATGCGAGGCGAAGATCAGGGCCATCGCCATGTACTCCTCGCCGTCAGGCGCTCCACCGTTGGCGCACCCCGAGCCCGAGGTCTTGCAAGACCATCGGATCTCCCCCGTGCCATTCGCCATGTGGTTCTTGACCCAGGTCCAAAGGCGGTCGAACTCGGTCTGGTGGTCCAGCTGAACCGCGACCATCATGCCGTAGGACATGCCCTCGGAGCGGACATCGTTGTTGTAGATGTCCTTCACGTACGATTCGTCTGCGCCGGGCCCGTTGAAGTAGATCGTCCCCGAGCCGCTGGGGTTGAAGAGCGTGGACCAGGCCGCCGCGACCTTCTGCTCGCTCTCCGCCTGAGTTTTACCGGAGACGGTGATGAAGAGATTCGCGTAGGTCGTTGGCGGCGTGCATTCGCCGTTGGTGCCGGCGATGCCGCCGCTGCCGCTCACCTCGCCAGCTGAGCCGCCGTC
>JALYWZ010000167.1 GCA_030852505.1 Myxococcota bacterium
CCGGCGGTACGCTGGTCGATCCCGGGCCTCCGCCCGAGCCGCTTCCGAGGGACGATCAGGGCCGCGTGGTCTGCGAGGGCACGACCGGGGCTACGGCGCAGGTGCGCCGCCTGACCGCGCCCGAGTACTCCAACATCGTGCGTGACGTGTTCGGCATCTCGGCGAGCCAGCAGTATCCCGGCTCGTACGGCGTCTCCGCCAGCGGTTACTCGACGGAGCCTGCGCTCACCACGATCAGCGAACAAGGCGTCGAGCTCGTGATGTACGCGGCGGAAGAAATCGCCCGCGAGATCCCGGCGCGGCTGCCGGAGCTCTTGCCTTGCTCCGTCTCGAACGCCAACGACAACTGCGCGGTCACGTACCTCGATACGGTCGGCCGTCGCGCGTTCCGCCGCACCATGGTGCCCGAGGAGCGCGACAATCTACTCGCGACCTACGCCGCGCAGCGCTCGAGCGGCGCGTCGTTCTCGGACGCGGTCGCGGTCATGACCGCCCACATGCTGCAGATGCCGGGCTTCCTCTACGTGATGGAGATGGAATCCGAGTCCGGGGAGGACCGACTGCTCACCGGAGTCGAGCTCGCGACGCGCCTCGCGCTCCACTTCTGGAACTCCGTGCCCGACGATCGCCTGCTGGATCTGGCCGATCGCGGCGAGCTGTCCACGCGTGAGCAGGTCGAGGCCGAGGCCGAGCGGCTGTTCGAAGACCCGCGGAGCAACCGCGGTTTCGCGCGGTTCCTGCGGGAGTGGACGCAGACCACCCAGCTCTTGCCGCCGAGCAAGGATCCTTCGGCGTTCCCGTTCCTCGACGACGGCGTGGCCGCGTCGGTGAACGAGTCCTTCGATCGCTTCGTCTCCGACCAGATGCGCACCGGCACGGTCACGAGCCTGCTCACTTCGAACCAGGCCTACGTGAACCAGGACGTGGCGCCGATCCTCGGCGTCAGCGCTTCGGGCAGCGGCTGGACCCAGGCCGAGCTCGATGGCAGCCGCTACGCCGGCATCATGACGCAGCCGGCGATGATGGCAGCGCTGTCTCACGCCACCGAGCCTTCCTACGTCTTCCGCGGCAAGTTCATCCTGAAGCGGCTTTTGTGCGTGAACATCGGCGCCCCGCCGGCCAACGCCATGAGCGCCTTCGCCGAGCTGGAAAAGCCGGCGAACCCGACGGCCAAGGAGCTCTCCGCCGTGGTCGGTGCCCGCGGTGAATGCGCGGGTTGCCACGGCCTGATGGACCCGGGAGGCCTCGCCTTCGAGCACTTCGACGCGATGGGCCAGTACCGAGAGCAGTACGCGAGCGGAAAGGCTATCGACACCACGGGCACGCTCAATCCGATCGTCGCCGACGCCTTCGACTTCGAAGGGCCGAGCGATTTGATGGAGAGCCTCGCTGCCATGCCGGCCACGCGCCAGTGCTTCGCGCAGCAGGTCTTCCGCTACACGATGTCGAGACTCAACGACCCGAACACCCTGAGCGACGCCTGCACCGTCCAGGCGATCGACGATCAGCTCGTGGCCTCCGATGGCCGGCTGGACAGCGCATTCCGCGCCGTGGCCACGACGGACGCCTTCCGTTATCGGAGAGGAGAATGAGCATGCGTTCCAATTCCCGCCGCCTCCAACAGATCGACCGACGCCGCTTCCTGCTCGGCGCCGGTGGCGCGGCCCTGGCCCTGCCGATGCTCGAGATGCATTCTCGGGTGGCGCGCGGTCAGAGCGTGGCGCCTCCGAAGCGGCTCGTCTTGGTCATGCACAGCCACGGCCGCTGCGCCGGCGGGCGCCACTCCGGGAGCGGCTTTTCGGACATCTGGTCGCCGCGCTCGAACACCGGCGCGCTGCCCGCCGAAATGTCTCCGCTGCTCGCGGCGCTCGCGCCGATCCGCGACGAGATCGTCACGGTGGACGGCGTGGACAACGTCGTCCGTCACATGACGCAGGATCCGGACGGTCATTTGCCGAACGAGCAGACCATCCTCACTTGCCAGCTGCCGAAGGCGGACAAGACCGCGGGCGGCGCTTCGTTCGACTACATCGCGGGCGAGCGGCTGCGAGGCTCCCCGTCGCAGCGCGGCGCTTTGGTGTTTCCGGCCACGCCGATGGACGCGGACTGGCGCTACACGACGGGCCATTTCTGGGGTGTCGGCGGCACTCGCCCGACCCTCGCGAACTCGAATCCGGCCAAGGCCATCGCCGAGTTGTTCGGCGGAACGGCCGCGCCCGCGCCGTCGCCCGGCCCCGAACCGGAGCCGATGGCCAATGCCACGCTCGCGGATCGACTGGTCTCGAGCCGTCGCAGCATCCTCGACGGCGTGACCGGCAGCTTCCAGAGCTTCCGCGCCCTGGTCGGCGCCAGCGACCGCGCTCGCCTCGATCAGCACATCGACTTCATCCGCACGCTCGAGACCAGGCTCGGCGGCGGCAGCGGCAGCGGCGGGGGCCCCGGGCCGCTCCCGGTCGGGGAGAGCTGCGCCGTGCCCTCTGCCTCGGCGGTTCCGTCGTACACGCAAACGCAGGCTTCGCGCGCCGCGCTCGATGCCGAGATCGTGCCGTACACGATCGAGAACATGGTGATGTCCCTGGCTTGCGACATCACTCGCGTCGCCAGCCTGCACCACTACGTTCAGTACGATCCGATCTTCAGCAGTGAGTTCTCGGGCGGTTCGCCGTTCGTGAGCGCGAACTGGCACGCTGCCATCCACGACACGCCCGAGGTGACGATGGCCGGGCAGCCGGCGATCACCCAGGCGTACCAGATGTACGGCAAGCTCTTCACGCGGCTCGTCCAGCGCCTCGGTGAGGTCACGGACGTGGACGGCTCGCGCTTGCTCGACAACACGCTGGTCGTGTGGATGAGCGACATGGGCTACGGCGCCACGCACGGCTCGCTGAACATTCCGATCGTCATGGCCGGGATGAAGTCGGCGTTCGCCAACGGCCAGGGCCGGCACCTCGTGTGCTCGGAGCGGCGCACCACCGGTGATTTCTTCGCGCAGGTCCTGCGGATGTTGGGGCAAGACGACACGACCTTCGGGCTGACGGGCACGCTCGGCAGCACCGGTCTGTCGTCGGCCGCGGCGCTCCTCGCTCCGTCGGACTTCCCGGACTACATCGTTCCTTCGCTGAATCTGCATCAGGGCGAGCTCGACCTCTAGCCGCGCGTCCCCGTCGAGGCACCGGCCAGATCCCGCGCCCCCGGCTCGGCTCTGGCCGGGAACCGCCCGCGAAATGGTGTATGCTCGCGAGCTGAGTTGCGGCCATCGGGCGGCGGCTCGAGGATCGAAAGTTGTCAGCCGCTTCCCCTAGAGACGAGGGCTCCTCAGATCATGCGACCGCTGAAATCATCGATTTCGGCGCGATTCGCGACTGGCTCGTGTTTGCCGTGTCGGCGATCCGGCAGCGCAAGCGCCTGCTGCTGTTGGTCTCGGTCGGCATCGTCGCCCTGGCCACGGTCGTAACGACGGCGATCCCGAAGACCTACCGGGTGAATTGCAGGCTGCTCGCGCAGCGAAACACGGTGCTGCAGCTCCGCGGCGACACCGGCAGCGGTGAGTCGGCGCCCACTCGAGCGGCGGCCGACCTCGTGTTGCGGCGCGAGAACCTCTTGAACCTCGTCAAGCAGACCGATCTGGTCAGGGCCTGGCGCGAGAACCGCAACTGGCTGTTGCGCATCAAAGATCGCGTGACCAGCCTGGCGGCGCCGCCGCAGACCGAGAAGCAGATGGTCGACGCGATGGCCGATACGCTCGCGTCGAAGATGCAGGTCTGGACCGACGAGACCAGCGTCACCATCCAGGTGGATTGGCGGGATCCGCTGATCGCTTACCGGCTGGTGGACGCCGCGCGCCGGAACTTCCTCGAAGCCAAGCACGTTCAAGAAGTGTCGAGCGTCGCGGAATCGGCCTCGATCCTCGAAGGCCACGCCGCCACGACCCGGACTCAGATCGACGAGGCAGTCGAGGAAATCCAGGCCCTCCGCGAGCGCAAGAAGAACGAAAAGAAGGAAGAGGACGCGGCTCCGCCGCCGAAGCCCTCGGCCGCCCCGGTTGCGGCTCGTCCCGCGGCTCCCCCGCCGCCCAAGCTCAATCCGGAGCAAGAGGCTCTGAAGGAGCAGC
Organism: Myxococcota bacterium; assembly: GCA_030852505.1. Lineage (GTDB taxonomy): Bacteria > Myxococcota_A > Polyangia > Polyangiales > Polyangiaceae > PMG-095. Next base: position 4,112 of record JALYWZ010000167.1, read on the forward strand.
AGGCGCGGCGGCTCTCGGAGCTGCCGGTCGTGATCGAGAGCAAGGAGCGGAGCATCAACGAGCTCGAGGGCTTCCGCCTACGTCGCCAGGCGGAGCTTCAGGCTCGCCTCCAGGAAACGAAGGCCCAGTACACGGACGAGCACCCGACGGTCCTCGACGCGAAGCAAGCGCTGCAGGCCGCTTCCCAGGAATCCCCGCAGGTGACCAAGCTGCGCGCAGATCTCAAGCAGCTTCGAGGTGAATACGAGAGCTTGCGGGCGGCGACCGGCGACACCAGCAAGCCGCGCATCGGCGCTGGCCGGTACCCCGGCGTGACCGAGAGCCGGGGCCTCGGGGACGTGATCCGCATCGAGCAGGAGTCGGCCGAGGAGCGCGACCCCGAGGTCGAGTACGCGCGCGCCAAGCTGCGCTTCGCGATCTCGAACTACCAGGGCATGCAGGAGCAGATCCATCGCGCGCGCATCGACCTGGACACGGCTCAAGCCGCGTTCAAGTACCGCTACACGACGGTCACTCCGCCGGAGGTGCCCAAGGGCCCGATCGCGCCCAAGGTTCCGTTGATCATCGTGGCGGCGCTGATCGGCGGCCTCGTGATCGGCTCGATCGCGGCTGTCGCGCTCGAGCTCCACGAAGGGATCATCTCTGCGTCCTGGCAAATCAAGCGCGCGACGTCGCTGCCGGTCCTGGCGACCATGCGCACGCCCGAGTTGCCGCGTCACTCGCCGTAGCCCGGGCTCGCGTCGAGTCGTGATATGAGGGAAGCCCTGCGCGCTCGTCGAGCGGCAGGGCCGACGCCATGAACATCCTCTTCGTGACGCCCTACCTTCCGTCCCCTCCGCAGTTCGGCGCGCAGCGCCGGCTCGAAGGGCTGATGCGCGGGCTCGCCGCGCGCCACCGCGTCTCGCTGCTGTCGTACACCAGCGTCGGCGCCGACGGGCAGGCCGCGACCCGCGAGTATTGCCACGAGCTCAGGACGGTGAACCACGACGTGCTGAAGCTCGGGCTCGGCAACAAGCGGCTGGCGCAGCTGCGCTCGCTCGCGTCCCGCGGCAGCTTCGAGCGCATGCTGTACCTGCGAAAGGAATTCCAGGTCGAGCTCGACCGCATGATGAGCACGGGCGAGTACGACGTCGTGCAGGTCGAGTTCGCGCAGATGGGGATTTATCGCCTGCCGCGCAGCCCGAACCGCAAGTGCTGCTTCGTGCTCGACGAGCACAACATCGAGTACGACATCGTCAAGCGCACGGCGGAAGGGCAGGGGAGCCTGGTGCGGACGCTGTACAGCGCGGTCAACTGGCGCAAGCTCCGGAGCGAAGAGCTCGACGCCTGGCGTCGTTTCGACGGCGTCGCCCTGACCTCGGCCCGCGACGAAGAGTTCGTCAAGCGTGAAGCTCCGAAGACACCCACCGCCGTCGTGCCGAACGCGGTGGATCTCGACGGGTTCCGGCCGAGCAGCGCGCCGCTCGAGCCGGAGACTTTGGTGTTCCTCGGGGCCATGGACTACCACCCCAACATCGAAGGCATGGCCTTCTTTCTCGACGAGGTGTTCCCGCTGATCCTGGCGCGGCGCCCCAACACGAAGCTCCTGGTCGTGGGGCGGAACCCTACCGAGGCGCTGCTTTCGCGCCGTAGCGCCAACGTCGAGTTCACGGGTCTCGTAGACGACCCTCGGCCCTACGTCGAACGCGCCACGGCGATGATCGTGCCGCTGCGTCTCGGCGGCGGAACGCGCTTCAAGATCGTCGAGGCGATGGCCCAGGGTAAGGCCATCGTCTCCACGCGCATCGGCGCGGAGGGGCTGGACGTCAGCCACGAGCAGAACATCCTGCTCGGCGACACTCCGCAAGATTTCGCGGCGCAGACCGAGCGCCTGCTCGCAGACCCGGCGCTCGGCGCGCGCCTCGGCAAGGCGGCGCGCGAGCTGGCCGAGCGACAGTACGGCTGGTCGTCGGCGATCGACCTCCTCGAAGCCTTTTACGAGCGCTTGCTTGGCTAGCGCCCGCTCGCGAACTTCGAGAGCAGCTTCACGTACGCCGCCTGATAGCTGACGCTCGGCTCGCTGAGCTCCCAGGAGCGGTCGTAGTCGCGCTTCGGAGCGTAGCCGGTGTTGAAGTCGCGGTAGGCCTTGGCGGGCGCCGCCTTGCGCAACGGCGCCGCGCGGCACGCCGCACCCTCGCTCTCGGGGCCGCCGCAATACTGGGGGTTCGGGCCGCCGACCAGGTAACCGGGCGCGGGCCCGAGCTCGGAGCTCGAGGCGTTGTCCCAGCGCGCGTCGCCGTCCCGGAACCAGGCGTGGAAGATCTGCGTGACCGAGCGCTCCGCGCCGTAGTCGCGCATCTGCGACAGGTACACGAGCCCGAGCGGGTTCGAGCCGTGAAGATAGTGGACGATACCCTCGGCGCGGTCGATGAGCTCGCCGGCGGGCTCATCCGCCACCAGCTGGTATTGCACGAAGTCGTAGTTGGTGTTGCCGTAGTTCGCGCGCGGCAGATTGCTACCCCAGTGGTAGGAGTCGGCGCGCACGTGGCCGCGGTACAGGTCGAGCTCCCGCGGACTGCCCACCACGTCTGCTACCTGACGTTGCGCCGCCTTACGCTCGAGGATCTCGCGCCGCAGCTCCGGATCTGCCTGCTCGAGCGTGGTGTAGGCGAGCAGCGCGTCGCCCTCGTCGGCGTCGTAGACCGACCAGCGATCGTCTTGGAACGGCCGCAGCCCGCGGAAGTGATCGCGGATCCGCGCCTGGAACTGCGCGTCGGCGGTGGTGGCGAACAGGTAGACTGCCGCGAGCGTCGCGGCGCGCTCCTGTTGTTCCAGCGAGTTGTCCGAGTCGCCGCCGGTGATGCTGCCGTCGTCGCAGTCGGTCCGCCGAGGGTGCGAAAAGAAATGAGCGTAGGCGCGTCGCGCGCGCTCGACGAGCGCGGGAGCCTTGCCCGCCAGCAACGCGACGTCGCGGAACACCCAGGCCGCGTGCGCGAACACCCCTGCCGCGGCGATCGACGCCGACGAGCACGGTTCGGGGTAGTAGAAGCGCCCCACGCGGGAGCGCTCCGGCACGGGCTCGCCGTACTCGACGTTGCCGAGCTTGGGCAGCACGCCCCCACCCAGATCGTCCGGCTGCATGCGCGCGAGCCACTCGAGCTCGACCTCTACCTCGTCGAGCAAATCCGGCACTCCGTTGCCCGACTCGGGGATGCCGAAGTCGTCGCCGAACGCGCTCGGACGCTCGCGGTATGCGGTGAGTAGCTGATTGACGGGCACGCGGGCGAACGTCACGTACTTGTTCACGTCGCCTGCGTCCCACCAGCCCCCCGACAGATCGCGCGCCGTCTTCGGGTCGTTTCGCGCGCGCACGCTGCGCGCTTCGCGGTCCTGCCCCGGACCGAGGTAGCTCGCGGCCTGGTTCCAGCAGCGCTTGCCCACGCACGAATACGGCGGGCGCTTCTCCTGATTTGCGCGGTTGAAGTAGAACATGCGCGTGGCGGCGCGGAGCACCTCTCGATAGACGTCGCGGTCGATCCGGAAGCTCGGCGAGCGCGTGCCGCGCTCTGGATCCACCACGACGTACTCCCCGGGCTCTGTGAAGGCCGTGAAGTCGAACCACTGCCCGCGGTCCCCTGATTCGGGATCCACGGCGCCGTTCCGCCAGGGCGCCGTCTTGCCTCGAAAGCCTACGGCAGCGTCCGAGACGCGGCGGAGCTCGAGCTCGCGCGGCTCGAGCACGCCCTCGGCGCGCTCCACGACGATCGCGACCTTGGATGCCTCGGGCCGGTATCCGAACTGATCGACCGCGATCTCGGGCGGCGGTCCGTCGGTCGCCGAAGGCTCGGTGCGCTCCCGCCCGCAACGGCAGGCCGTCGCAGCCCACACGGCGCAGCCGAGTAACAGCGCGTCCCTGCTCCGCATGGCTACCTCGCGCCGCGCTCCGCCAGCGCTGCCGTGATCTGGGGCGCGAGGGCGCGGTTCAACGCTTCGTACCCGCGCTGATTCAGGTGCACGTCGTCCGCCGCGAGCTCATCGCGGAGCCACGGCGTTTTACCCGTGGAGAGCAGCGCGTCGCTGTCCACCACCGTCAGCCCCGGCCGGGGCAGGCGCTCGAGCAAGGCCCGGTTCACCGCCCGAATCGACGGCTCGATCTGGCTGGACCAGGTGGGCAAGCTCCGGATCGAGGGGTTCCGGGTCGGAAATACCGTCAACACGAGCACGCGGATCCTGCGCGCGAGCAGGCGGTCCACGATTTCGAACAGCTGCTCACGGCACGCCTCGGTGAGCTCTTGCGCCCGCTCCGGGTACACGCCGATCGCGCGCAAGTCGTTGATGCCGTACTGCACGATCGCCAGATCCGGCTCGAGCG
>JALYWZ010000168.1 GCA_030852505.1 Myxococcota bacterium
GTGCTCGGGGTGTTCGAGGTTGCACACGGCGTGGCCGACGGTGACGAGGCGCGCGGCGCGGGCGCGCAGATCGGCTGCGCTGCGCTCGAGGTCGTCGGGGTCGAGGCCCATCAGAAAGACGGAGTCCCCCCGCTCGACGAGCTGTCGAGAGATGGAGCGTCCGATGCCTGTGGTGCCGCCGAGTACGACTGCCTTCACGCAGCGTCTCCGAGCAAGCGGCGAGACTGAGCGCTGCGCAGGCGGCGCGTCGGGTCCCAACGATCGCGGAGGGCAATGAACTGGGGCAAGCGGGGTTCCATGGCGGCGTAGTGATCTGCTCGCGTGAAGCGGTCTTTGGTCAAGTAGATGCGACCGCCGGTGGCGATCACGAACTCGTTCAGGCGATCGACGATCTGCTGAATGCCCGGAGAAACGGCCATATCGACGGCGATCGAGGTGCCCTCGAGCGGGAAGGAGAGCACGCCGTTGCCCTGCGGGCCGCAATCCTTGATCACGCACAGGGGTGAGGCGCCGCCCAGGCGTGTGAGCAGATCCATGAACTCGCGCACGGCGGGCGCGCCGGCGGCTCTCGGGATCACACACTGGTACTGCGTGAAGCCGCGCGAGCCGTAGCCGCGGTTCCACTCGAGGATGGCATCGAGCGGATAGAAGAACGGATCGGGCGCGACGATGCCCTCGATCTTCCGTTTCACGTGGCGCCAGTAGTACGCCATGTTGAACAGGCGCGCGGTGAGCGGGTTCAGCGCCCAGTTCGGCAAGTTCACGGGGAAGGTGATCTCGCGCGGCGGCGCGGGCGGCTTCTTCGGCGCTTCTTCCGGCGTGGCCCAGCGGCCCGCGATCAGGTGGCCGCGGCCGAGGTGTTTGCCGCGGTTCAAGCAGTCGATCCAGCCCATGGTCATCGGCCAATGGGCGGCGGCTTCGGTGAGGCCGGCCATGAACTCTTCGATGCTGTCGACGCGCCGGCTCTCGAAGCGGATCCAGGGGCTCGCGATCTTCTTGAGCGGGACCTCCACCTCGAGCACGTGGCCGAGCAGGCCCATGCCGCCAACGGTGCCCCAGAACAAATCCGCGTGTTCTTCGGGCGAACACTCGATCACGTTATCGTCGGCGAGGCGCATGCGCAGTCGGCGAACGTGGGCGCCGAAGCAACCGTCCACGTGGTGGTTCTTGCCGTGCACGTCGCTCGCAACCATGCCGCCCAGGGTGACGAACTTGGTGCCGGGGGTGACCGGTGAAAAATAACCCCGCGGTATGAACAAGCGGTTCAGCTCGTTGAGGTTGAACCCGGCCTCGGCGCGCAGCACACCGGTGGCTTCGTCGAAGGCGAGGATGCGGTTGGCGAGGCGCGTGGCCACGACCTTATCGCCGGGTGACGCGGGCAACGACGAGTCGCCGTACGAACGACCGAGCCCGCGCGAGAGCACCGCGCCCTTCGTCAGCGGCTCGAGCTGCTCGCTCAAGAGCTCGCGGCCGGGCTCGGGGACGCGACCCCAGCCGGCGAGCGTGGGTTCGGCCGCCTTGCTGGCCACTACGACTCCGGTGTTCGGTTTGACGAGCGGATCGCCATCGGGTGCGAGCGCGGACTCTGTCATGAAGTGCGGCGGAAATTACTCCGGCGCCAGCGTACGTGCGACGGCGCGCGCCGAATCTCCTCGATATCTCCTAACTCCGAGCGCGGACCGGAGACGGGTCGGCCACTTGGCCGCCGCGGATCAGCCGAAGCGCGCCTGGTTGCGGGCGCGGGCCTTGGCGGCTTCCTCCTCGCGATTCTTGGGCGGCGCCTTGGTCTCGAGCGAGTCCACGAGCCGCCGCGTGGCGCGGGTGATGTCGGCGACGGCCTTGTCGAAGATGGCGATGTTTTTGCCCTTGGGCTCGCGCGTACCGCTGACTTTGCGCACGTACTGCAGCGCCGCGGCCGTGACCTCTTCGTCCGTGGCGGGGGGTTCGAAGTTGAACAGGGGACGGATGTTGCGGCACATCCGCGAAAGGTACATCCATCCCGAGTGACCGGCTTGCCCAGAGTGCACGCGCAGCGGGTGTTATCGACGCTCAAGCGCGGGAGCTCGTGGCCCGTGGTCGTGGAGACCGACAGCGGGCGCTTCGTGACGAAATTACGCGGCGCAGCGCAGGGCGTGCCCGCGTTGATCGCGGAGGTGATCGCGGCGGAGCTCGCGACGATCGCAGGACTGCCGGTGCCGGAGCGCGTGATCGTCGAGCTCGAGTGGCCGATGCCGAGTGAGCTGCGCGTCGATGAGTTTCTCGACCTCTTGTCGCGGAGCCCCGGCGAGAACCTCGGGTTTCGCTGGCTCCAGGGCGCTCGCGAGCTGACGGCGAAGGAGCTCGCGGCGGTGCCGGACGAGTTCGCGGGAGCGCTGCTCTGGTTCGACGGGTTGGTCTCGAATTTCGACCGGTCGGCGTCGAACCCGAACCTGTTGTGGTGGAAGGGGCAGCCGTGGCTCATCGACCACGGGGCGACGCTGACCTTTCAGTACGACTGGGCGGGCATCAGTGAGGCCACGCCGCGCGAGCCGTTCGCGCTCGACACGCACGTGTTCGCGGAGCGCCGCGAATTGCTGATTGCAGCGGATTCTGCCTTGAACGCGCGCTTCGACCGGGCGCGGCTCGAGCGCGCCGTGGCGGTAGTGCCCGAGAGCTGGCTCCGCGCAGCATTCCCGAATGACGACCCGGCGCGGGTGCGGGCGAGCTACCAGGCGTTCCTATGGAAGCGCTTGAAGGCTCCGAGGCCGTTCGTGCCGGGCGGCGCGTGAAGACGATGCGAGTGCAAGCCAAGCTCGCGCTGCTGGCGGCGCTCGCTTCCTCCGTGAGCGGTTGCCTGAAGGCGCCCGAACGCCCTGTCGCGTCGCCGCTCGATGCGACCGCGGATCCACCGGCGAGCTTCGAGTACCAGGGCAAGCCGTTCTGTTACGCGGGCGCGAACAACTACTACCTCGCGTACAAGCCGCGGCCGATGGTCGACGACGTACTCACGTCCGCGAAGGAGCTCGGCTTCCCCGTGATGCGGATGTGGGGGTTCATCGATGTCGGCTCGCTCGACGGCAGCGTGAAGAGCGTCGACCCGAGCTCGGATGCCGACGGCAAGAAGGACGGCGCGTACTTTCAGTACTGGGACTCGAAGCTGAAGCGCCCCGTGGTGAACGACGGCCCGGATGGCTTGCAACGGCTGGATTACGCGCTCGCCAAGGCCGGCTCGCTCGGCCTGAAGGTGATCCTCGTGCTCACCAACAATTGGTCGGACTTCGGCGGAATGGACCAGTATTTGAGCTGGTTCGGCCGCGGCGAGCACCACGAGTTCTACACGGCTCCCGAGGTGCGCGCGGCCTACAAGAGTTGGGTCGCGACGCTCGTGCATCGCCGGAACTCGATCAACGGCAAGCTCTACCGCGACGATCCGGCGATCTTCGCCTGGGAGCTCGCGAACGAACCGCGCTGCCGGGGCTCGGACGGCGTGGGCTCGGGCTGGACGAACCGAACGATCGTGAGCTGGGTCGAGGAGATGACGAGCTACCTGCGCTCGCTCGACCAGAACCACCTGATCTCGATCGGCGACGAAGGCTTCCTCGACGCCGGCGGTGACCACTGGGCGTACGAGGCGAAAGACGGCGTCGACCACGAAGCGATGACGGCGGTCCAAGACGTCGACTTCGCGACCTTTCACCTGTACCCGGAGCACTGGGGTACGTCGCTCGCTTGGGGGCGCCGCTGGATCCTCGATCACGTCGCGGTCGCACGACGCCTCGGAAAGCCCACCGTGCTCGAGGAGTACGGCATCGAGGTCTCGCGCGACGAGCGGGGCGCGATCGTGCACGGCCTCGGTGAGCGGCTCGAGCACTACCGGATCTGGAACGACACGCTGCTCGAGAGCGGGGGCTCGGGCTCGATGGTGTGGATCCTGTCGGGCATCGACCCGAACGCGCGCGGCGGGCTCTACCCCGATTACGACAAGTACACGGCGTACCGCGGGGACGAGACCGCGCGGCTACTCGCTGGCTATGCGAATCGATTTAGGAACGAGGCTGCGGCGTGCCGCGTGGCGGAGCCGACCCCCGACGCGGACCCGGCGTCGCAGTTCGTGCGCGTGCGAAAGCCGCGTGAAAAACTGGCCTTGGTCTCCGACGGCTGGGCGTTTCAAGACGGGTAACAGACGCGCTGCGTCGGCCCGCCAGGCCTGAACGAAGCCGCGGTGGCGTAGACAGCGCGCTGGGGGCGTGGCAAAGCCGGGCTCAACATGGCGGCGGCGTCGGCGTCTGGCGTGAATTTACTGGAATTTCACAGGTCGAAGATCGAGCGGGGCGGGCAATTTCGTGGGGCCCCACACGGGGTTCGCCGAGCGCTCGTCTGGCTGTGCGCGGCCGTGTTGGTCACTGCGTCGCTGTTCGCGGGTCGGACCGCGTTCGCGGCGGGTGACGACAATCTGCTCACCGGGCTGCGCGCCAAGCACACCGAGGGCGTGCGCAATGCGCAGGTGTTGACCGACGGCGCGCGCGCCAACGACGGCGACGACTGGAACACCACGCTGACGGCGGTGTTCGCCTCCGGCCGCTCGTACGCCGAGTTCGACCTGGGGCGGAGCGTCTCCGTGGTCGCGGCTTACCTGCAGGGCGACAACAACGACCGCTACGTGCTCGCGCTATCGGAGGACGGAAAGCAGTTCAAGGAGCTGTGGGTTGCCGGACCCGTCGACAAACCGGGGCTCCAGCCGCGTTCGTCCTCGTCGCTGCAGGGTCAGGGCCGTTATCTCCGGATCTCTGCGCGTGAGGGCGACGGCTCGTACTCGCTCAGCGAAGTGCAGATCTTCGAGCAGCGGCCGGCCACCTTTCCGCCGAAGATCCAGGTGCGCGGCGGCACGAACATGGCGCCGCGGCTGCGCACGGCGTTTCTGATCTTTGCCCTCGCCTGGGCAGCCTTTCTGTTCGCGATCGACAAGCGCTCGGGTCAGCTGTGGCTGATCGTGGGGGCGCTCGCACCGCTCGCTGCGGCTTATTCGCTGTACGACATCTTGTGGGAGGGCTGGCCTGCGGGGCTCCGTGAGGTGAGCCTGGCGCGCGCCGTGAGCGCAGCGATCGCGGGGCTGGCGTTGCTCCGCGCCACGGTGTTCCGCAAGCGCTTCCCGGCGCATCGCGTGCCCGTGATCGCGGCCTTGTCGGTGAGCGCGGCGCTGGCCTTCGCCTCCTTCTACAACCTCGGACACCCGCAGTTCTGGAACGCGAAGGAGTCGCGTCCGGAGTTCGTCCACACCTGGGACATGCGGGTTTACTACCCGTTCACCAAGTATTTCGAAGAGATCGGCTACGACGGCGTGTATCAGGCGAGCGTCGAGGCCTACGTCGAGAGCGTGCCGGGCACGACGCTCGAGTCGATCGGGCACACCGAGATCCGCAACCTGAAGACGCACCGCATGCAGCGCGTCTCGGACGTCGCGAACGAGATCGCCAACGTCAGCAAGCGGTTCAGCAAGGAGCGCTGGGAAGAGTTCAAGAGCGACATGACCTACTTCCGCGAGGTCATGGGCTCGCAGTACCTGCCGACGCACCACGATCACGGCAGCAACGCGACACCCGTCTGGGTGCTGTTCGCGAAGCTGATCTTCGACGGGCGGCCTGCGTCGGAAGGCGTGCTGGTGTTCGGCGGCCTGGTTGACGCCTTCCTGCTCGCAGGCGCTTTCGCGGCGATGTGGTGGGCGTACGGGCTCGCGCCGGCGCTGTTGGCAATGGTCGTGTTCGGCGCCAACGACTTCTACATGTTCGGCACGAACTGGGGCGGCGCCACGCTGCGGCACGACTGGCTCGCGTACCTGGCCGTCGGCGTGTGCCTGCTCAAGAAAGAGCGCTGGGTGCTGGCCGGCGGGTTCTTCGGCCTGAGCACGATGATCCGCGCGTTCCCGGGCGCTGCATTGATCGGCGTGGTGCTCCCGGCGGCGTGGTGGTTCTACGGGCGCTGGCAAGCCAAGGATCTGCCAGGTTTCAAGGAGATCCTCGAGCGAAACCAGAGCGCGGTGAAGGTGCTGATCGGCGCTGCCGCTTGCATGGCCGTCACTTTCATTCTGAGCACGGCGCTGCTCGGCTTGGACGCCTGGGTCGTGTGGTGGAAGAAGATCATCTTGCTCAACGGGGACGTCGGCCTGAACGACGTGGCGTTGAAGTCGCTGATCGGCGGCAACGACGGCTCGACCGTGGGCACGCTCAACAACCGCGCGCTCGTGTACTGGGCTGCGTTCTTCACCGCCATTGCGGCGATCGCGCTGTCTTGTCGCTCGCGGCCGCTCGATCAGGCCGCGATCCTGGCGCTGCCGCTGATCCCGATCCTGACGAACCCCGCCAACTACTACGTGCACTTCATCTTCTTGTTGCCGCTGCTCGGGAGCACGGTGCGCTCCGCGGTCCGCAAGGAAAAGCTCAAGAAGGCGAGGACCGCCGAGGTCACGAGCGAAGAAGCGCCGGCCGCGGTGACTGAACCCGTAGAGCCAGCAGAGCCAGCGGCGGCAGCAGAGTCGGCCGAGCCCGTTGCGGATCCGACGCCGGAGCCAACGCGCAAGGAGAAGCGGCGCACGAAGAAGCGCGACCGCGGCGAAGTGTCCGCCTGGCGCGAGACGGTGCCGCTCGTGTTGCCGCACCTCACGGTGTCGGGGCCGCTGCTCGCGCTCTGCATCGCGCAGTACTGGTCGGTGCTCGATCCCGACATCGAGCGGCACTTCCAGCTCGCGACGGCCTTTTACTTCGCGACCATGGCCTGGCTCTACGTGAAGGTCTTGTCGGCGGACGGCGTGTTCGAGACGGGCAGCGATGCGCCGCCGCCGGTCGTGTGAGCCCGGCGCGGACGAAGTTCGAAGTCGCCGGATCCTGAACATCGGATCAGCATCCGGGAGCGAGCTTGCGGTGCAAGGTTCCCGCAGCTAGGGTTCGCGTCCGTTCATGGCACGCGTCACCGTCGAAGACTGTCTCGAGAAGGAAGAAAACCGGTTCGCCCTCGTGGTGCTCGCAGCGTCGCGCTGCCGGCAGCTGATGAAGGGTGTTCCTTCCTTCGTGAATACCAAGAACAAGCCCGCCGTGAACTCGCTGCGCGAGATCGCCGAAGGCAAGGTGCGGTTCCACCGCCCTGCGTCCGAGGTGGTGGCGGAGTACATCGCCGAGCTCGGTCGCGGCGCGTATTGAGCCGTTGAGCGGCGAGGGACCGTAGCTCGATGAGCAAGCGGCCCTCACCACGCTCTTCCGGCGCGAAGGACAAGCCGCCGCGCACGCAACCCAAGCCGCGGCGCGACCTCGCCGATCCGGCGCCGAAGGCCGGCGTCACGCTCGAGAGCCTGCGCATCAGCGACTTCGGCTCGGCCGGGGATTTCGGGGCGCAAGCTCACTACGAAGACCCGAGCTTTTACGGGCAAGCGTACCGCCAGCGCCGGCACGACATCGATTACTACGTGCGCGCGGCGCGTGACGCGAACGGGCCCGTGCTCGAGTACGGCGTCGGCAACGGACGCATCGCGCTGCACGTGGCGCGTGCTGGGGTGGAGATCGCGGGCGTGGATCTGTCACGGCCGATGCTCGCCGACTTCGAGCAGAAGCTCGAGCGCGAGCCGCCCAGCGTGCGGCGCCGGGTCACGCTGCACCACGGTGACATGCGCGAGCTCGCGCTCGAGCGGCGCTTCGCGCTCGTGACGGTGCCGTTCAACGCGTTCCTGCACCTGTACACGCGGCGCGACGTCGAGGCATTCCTCGCCCGGGTTCGCGCGCACTTGCTGCCGACCGGCACGCTGCTCTTCGACTTCTCGATCCCCTCCCCGGCGGACCTGATGCGCGACCCGGAGCTGCGCTTTCCGTCGAACCCGCTCCGCGATCCCGAGACCGGGGAAGAGGTCGCGTACGCGGAGCGCTTCGAATACGACCCGCTCCGGCAGCTCCTGCTGGTGCGCATCGAGCTCACCGCGCCGGACGGCAGCCTGCGAACCATGCCCCTCACCCACCGCCAGTTCTTCCCGCGGGAAATGGAGGCGCTGCTCCATTACAACGGCTTCGAGCAGATCTTCTTCACGGCCGACTTCACGGATCTCCCGCTCGACCGGCACGTGGACTCGATCGTGGTCCGGGCTCGCCCGAAATCTGCGGGGGATGGGGCTTGATCGGGCGGTGGGGGCTGCTTACGTTGCCTGACCAGTAATGGCGGCCGACTTCTACAAAGATCTCGGAGTGTCGAAGGGCGCGAGCGCTGACGAAATCAAGAAGGCGTATCGCAAGCTCGCGGCGCAGCTTCACCCGGACAAGAACCCGGGCGACAAAAAGTCCGAGACCCGCTTCAAGGCCGTCAACCGCGCCCATCAGGTGCTGAGCGACCCCCAGAAGCGCGCCATCTACGACGAGTTCGGCGAAGAGGGGCTGCGCGAAGGCTTCGACCCGCACGCGGCTCGCGCTTACGGGCGCGCGGCGCGCGCCGGGCGGCGCGGGGGTGGCGG
>JALYWZ010000760.1 GCA_030852505.1 Myxococcota bacterium
GAGCACGAGCGGTGACACGGGCGGCAAGGCCGCGACCGGCGGAAAATCCGGTGGCAGCGGCGGCTCGCAGGCGCTCGGCGATGGCCTGTGCGGCGCCGAGAAGGGTCAGTTGTTCGGGCCCGACCATCCCTGGAATCAGCGGATCGACGCGGCGCCGCTCGACGACGAATCCGACGCGATCATCTCCTACCTGACCGAGAACCACACCGGCGGGCAGCGCTTCCGCATCGACGGTCCGAGCGACGAGCCGAACAACCTCTACGGCATCACGATGCTCACCGCGGATTCGTCCACGCCGCGCGTGGAGTTCGAGCCGAGTGGCGATTATTACGAGCCCGATTGCGATCCCGCTCCTCCGCCGCTGCCGGTCGATGGCGCGATTGAGGGCGAGACGGACTACGCTTGCGAGAGCGACGGCGATTGTCACCTGATCGTGATCGACACCGATTCTTGCCGCCTCTACGAGATGTGGCGAGCCAACCGCTCGGGGTCGTCGTTCGAGGGTGGCTGCCAGGCGGTCTGGGATCTCCGCGCATCGTACGAGCCCACGCTGCGCGGAGATTGCTGCACGAGCGCCGACGCTGCCGGCCTACCGATCGCCGCTCACATGTTCACGGCCGACGAGGTGGCGGCTGGCGTGATCCCGCATGCGATTCGCTTCATCCTGCCGAACGAGCTGATGCGCGAGCGCGTCTACGTCCGTCCGGCCACGCACTCCACGGGCGCGACCTCCGGCCCGGACGACGCGCCGCCTTACGGCGCGCGGATCCGCCTCAAAGCTTCGTTCGACGAGAGCCGCCTGAAGCCAGCGGCCCGCGTCGTGGCCCGGGCATTGAAAGAGTACGGCATGATCCTGTCGGACGGCGGAAACCTCACCTTTACCGCTGCCAACGACCGCTTCACGACTGCGAAGTGGGCCGACCTCGACTTCGGCCCGGGCGACCTCACGAGCCTGCGCTGGGACGACTTCGAAGTCCCCGAGCTCGGCGAGCGTTACGTCTGGGACAACTCCTGCGACTGTCGCCGCACGCCGGTCGAAGACTGAAGCACTGAGGCGCGGAACCCGCGCGCGCTCACTCGAGCGTGCCCTGCAGGTGCTTCGTGCCTCCCTTGTACACGAAGCGCGCGTCGTCGAACTTCGGAGGGCCGAACACACCGCGCGCGTTGTTCGAGGCGCCATAGTCTTCGACGGGAACGCCGATCAGGTTCGTATCGAGCTTCTCGTTGTCGTTCCGATCGTGGAACGCCGAGATGCCGTAGCTGCCGGGCGGCACGTCTTCGAAGACGCACAGCGCTGGGCTCGCGTTGGCCCGCGCTGCTGCCGCGCGTAGCGGCTTCTTCAACCAGCCCGAACGCTGGAACAGGCCGCAGCGCACCGAGCCTCCGCGCTCCTCGAAGTGCGCACGGAACTCGATGCGGTTCTTGGCTTCGGCTCCAGCCGCGAGCGGGCAGCTGACGAGGGCGCCGAGACATCCGGCCAGGAGCATCCGCGCTTTCGACAAATTAGACAACATTTATACAAATCCTACCAGCCGCGCTTGACCAGGCAAGTCTAGCGGCCCATAACTTAGACAACAATTAGTCAAATGACCCAGCTCGATTACCTCCTGGTCGGGGGCGGCCTTCAAAATGCCCTGATTGCGGAGGCGCTTTGCCAGCTCCGGCCGACCGCGACGCTCGCCGTCATCGAGCAGGGCCAGGCTCTGGGCGGCAACCACACCTGGTGCTTTCACGCGGCCGACGTGCCAGCGAAGGCGCAGCCCTTCGTCGAGCCGTTCGTGGTCGAGCGCTGGCAGCGGCAGTCGGTGCGCTTTCCCGAGCTCGAGCGCACGCTGGACGAGCCGTACGCGGCGCTCGATTCGGCTTCGGTGCAGCGCGTGCTCGGAGAGCGTAGAGCTCGCGGCGCGCTGACGCTGTACCTGGGCGAGCGCGCGGCTGTCGTCGGAGTGAAGCACGTGGAGCTCGCGTCGGGCGCACGCCTCGAAGCCAAGGTCGTGATCGACGCGCGCGGTCCGGAGCTCGCCGAGCGAAAGCAAGCGCTCGGCTATCAAAAGTTCCTCGGGCTCGAGCTCGAGGTGGAGCCGGGCTCTCGGCCGTCTGCGCCTGTGTTGATGGATGCCTGCGTCGAGCAGAACGACGGCTTTCGCTTCGTTTACCTGCTGCCGTTCGGACGCGATCGCCTGCTCGTCGAGGACACGTACTTCTCGGACACGCCTTCGCTCGACGTCGCCGCGCTGCGCGCCGGCATCGAGAGCTACGTGGCATCGCGGGGCATCGTCGCCCGACGCGTGCTGCGTGAAGAGACGGGCGTGTTGCCGCTGCCGGGCCGCGCGCCGCTCGCCCAGGTCGGAGACACGGGGCGTTTTCGCGGCGGTTATGCGGGCGGCTGGTTCCACCCGACCACGGGGTACTCGTTCCCGCTCGCGGTGCGCTACGCGCTCACCGTCGCCGAATCGGAGCCCGAGGAGCTCGGTGAGCGCCTCGAGCGCCTCGCGCAACGCGAGCTGCCGAACCAGCGCTTCGCGGCCTGGCTCAACCGCTTGCTGTTCTGCGGGGTGGCACCCGCCAATCGCTACACCGTGCTCGAGCGGTTCTACCGCTTGCCGGTCGAGACGATCCGCCGCTTCTACGCCCACCAAACCACGGCTTTCGATCGCACGCGCATCCTGTGCGGCCGCCCGCCACGAGGGTTTTCCTTGACCCGCCTGATTGGAGAACGAGCATGATAAACCGCGCGCCGTCCCTCGAAGCCGTACCCCTCCTGGCTGAAGCGCTGGACCGCGAAGCTCGGCTCAGGCCGGGCGTGCTGCCGCTCGATCTGATCGTGCCACAGCGCCTGCTCGATCGGGCGCTGTTCGGCCCGCTCTCGAGAGCAGCGCGCCGCCCGGGCAAGGAGTTCCGCGCGCGGCTGACGGGGATCTGCTGGGAGCTCGGCGGCGGAGAGGGCGCGGCTCCGCGGGAGCTTGCGCTGATCGTCGAAGCGTTACACCTGGGCTCGCTGATCGTCGACGACATCGAGGACGGTTCGGAGTGCCGGCGCGGCGTGCCGTGTCTGCATCAACAGGTCGGGCTGCCGCTGGCGCTGAATGCCGGAAATTGGCTGTATTTCTGGCCTGGCGCCGTGCTGTCGCGCGCTGGGCTCGCCGCGCCGGTCGAGCTCGCGCTGCGCCGCGCGGTCGATCGCGCCGTCTTGCGCTGCCACTACGGGCAAGCGCTCGACCTC
>JALYWZ010000761.1 GCA_030852505.1 Myxococcota bacterium
GCACGATCGACGACACCCCGAGCAGGAGGATCACGAGCGCCATCACCACGAAGGTGTAAGGGCGCCGGAGAGCGACACGAACGAGCCACATACCGGAAATTACTCAGGTTTATTCGCTGGCCCGCCGGCCTCGCGGCGCCGGAGACCCGACGCGGGGGATACCTAGGGTCAGGGAGTGGAAACGTCCAATATATCGTCGAGCAGCGTCTGATACCTTTTGGGTATGAAAGAGCTTCCGCTCGAGCTCCGCACGCTGCGTTACTTCGTCGCCGTGGCCGAGCAGAAGCACTTCGGGCGCGCGGCGCTCGAGGTCGGCATCGCCCAGCCGCCGCTCAGCCGGCAGATCCAGCGCCTCGAGCAGAACCTCGGCTTTTCGCTGTTCGACCGCAGCCGCCGCAAGATCGAGCTCACCGCCGCGGGTGAAGTGCTGCTCGGTCATGCGCGCAGCCTGCTCGACGCTGTGGAGACGGCGATCCGCGAGGCGGAGCGGACCAGCCTCGGCGAGCGCGGCCGAGTGGCGGTCGGCTATCCGTCGTCGCTCGCCTACACGGGGTTGGTCGGGCTGCTGCGCGCCTTTCGCGCAGAGTTCCCCGACGTCGAGCTCACCGTGCGGGAGCTCAGCATCACCGAGCAGCTGGACGCGATCAAGAACGGCCAGCTCGACGTCGGCTTCGTGCGCGCGCCGATCGCCGACCCGTCGCTCAGCGCCGAGTGCGTGCGCCGCGAGCCGCTGGTGATCGCGCTGCCGATCGATCATGCGCTCGCGCGCCAGAGCCGCCTCGAGCTCGCGCGTCTCGCGGAAGAGCCGTTCGTGTTCTTTCCACGCCCGCGCGCGCCGTGGTTCTTCGATCTGTTGATCGGCCTGTGCCAGAAGGCCGGCTACAACCCGAGGATCCTGCAAGAGGTGCCGCAGGCGGACGTGCTGAGCCTGGTGGCGGCAGGCTTCGGGATTTCGATCATGCCCGAGTCGGTGCGCGAGATGCGGCGTGCCGACGTGGTGTTCCGGCCCTTCGTCGGGGCGCCGACCACGGAGTTACTGCTGGTCTGGCGCTCCGAGGACACTTCACCGTCGCGGCGCGCGTTCGTGAACCTGGTGCGGCAGGTCGGCGTGACTACGCGGCGCAGCCCTCGAGGCGCGGGTTCCAGACGGTGACCTTGTTGCGGCCTCCGCGCTTCGAGGCGTAGAGCGCCTCGTCCGTGGCCTTGAACAGCGCCTCCCAGGTGCGGCCGGCGGTCGGATAGGGCGCGACGCCGATCGAGCAGGTGACATGCAGCGGTCCGAGATCGGTGTGGAAGGTCGTGGCCTCGAGCTCGGTGCGGATGCGTTCCGCGAGCTGCGCGCCGCCCTGCGCGTCGGTCTCCTCGCACACCACCACGAACTCTTCGCCGCCGAAGCGCCCGACCGAGTCGGTGTCGCGCTTGATGCGGCGCAGCGCGTCCCCGAAGCCCTTGATCACGAGGTCGCCGATGTCGTGGCCGTAGGTATCGTTGACCTTCTTGAAATGGTCGATGTCGCAGATCAGAACGCACAGCGGCTTCTTGAAGCGCTCGGCGCTGCGGAGCTTCTGGTTCGCGACCTCGGTCAGGGCGCGCTTGTTGAGCAGGTTGGTGAGGCCGTCCAGCGTCGCGAGCTCCTCGAGCCGCGTCAGCATCCGCGCGTTGGCGAGCGAGACCGCGACGTGACTGGCGAGCACCTCGAGCGTGGGGCGCACCGAATCGCCGAAGGCGCTGCGGCGCTTGGAGCCGAGAACCAGCGTGCCGAGCACCTTTTCGTGCACCAAGAGCGGCAGCACCAGGAGCGATGGCATGGGCGGAGGCGCGAGCCTGCGGCTGAACACGATCTGGCGCTGAGCGTCGTAGTCGCCGCGGTAGGGCAGCGCGTGGCGGTTGGCGACCACCATCGACACCAGGCCCGTGTTGTGGCGGAAGCGCTGGCCCACCAGATCGGAGCCGCCCTCGCAGCTCACCGCGCAGATCTCGTGCTCGTTCGAGCTCTTGTCGAACAAGGTGACGACCGCGAAATCGAAGGACGCGAACTCGCGGGCGCCGTTCACCCCCGCCTCGATCACCTGGGCTTCGGTGGTGGCCGCGGCGAGCGCGTTCGCGGCGCGGTACAGCTTGCCTTGCTCGACCTTGGCACGCTCGAGCTGGATGAACACGCGCTCGTTCTCGATCGCGCGCAGGATGAAGTGACCTGCGCGCCGCAACGCCTCTTCCTCGCGCGGCGTGAAGGGCTCGCGCGACTCGCGGTCCACGACCAGGAGACCACGCGCCTGCCCGTGATCGACGAGCGGCGTCGCACACACCGAGCCGATCGGCAGCGGCAGCGCGTAATACGGCACGTGCAGCGCCGCTTTCGGGCCGGACAGGGAGAGCTGCGCGTTCTGCGCCAGGCAAGCGCCGAAAATGCCGTCCTTGACGCTGAACGGCCCGGGCAAAATGCCCTCTTCGGCGCTGGCGAGCTCCTGAATGCTCAAGGTCTCGCCCGACGAATCCAGGCCCAACAACAGCGCCGTGCGCAGGCCCAGCGAGCGCTGCAACAGGTCGAGCGCGAACTCGACGGCTTGGTGGATCTCGTCGACGCCCGAACGCAGCAGCCGCTGCTCGTGGCTGGGCGGCGGCGTGGCCGAGCGTTCGCTCGCGCCGGCGGGAGCGCCGAGCAAGCGGTAGCTGCGCGCCGAGTCGTGCAGCCGTCTAAGCTCGGTCTCGATCCTGAGCCGCGACAGCTTGCGCACGCGCGTGATCTCCGCGCGGAACACCAGCATGTTCAGCAGCGAGAACACGATCAACAGGCCGGCGTGCGCCGAGAGCCGGAGCTCCTCGTGCTCTCCCAACCCGATCACGCTGATACCCGCCTCGAGCGAGATGGCAAAGGCGATCACCCAGGCCACTGCGCTCGGACGTGCAAAGCTCGCGACCAGCATCGAAAGCCCGTACAGCACGGGGTAGAACGGCCCGCCGAGCCCACCGGGTGTGCGCAGCACGGCCGCGTAGCAGAGCACCGTCACCAGCGTGAACAGCGCGGCGTCGCGGCGAGCGAGCTCTTCTTCGAGCGGCTGCCGGAGCAAGCGCCGCGCCGCGGCATGGCCGAGGAGCGCGAGGCCCAAGGCCAGCGCCGCGAGGTCGAAGCTCAGAGGAGGCCGGTTGGCCACCGACCAGACCAGGTAAGCGCCGAGAGCCGCACCGAGCGCCGTTCCAGCGCCGCGAGCGGCCTGACGC
>JALYWZ010000169.1 GCA_030852505.1 Myxococcota bacterium
GCCACTCCCCGCTTAGCCCGGCGACGTCGAGCTCGAGCCGCTCCGGCAAGCTCTTCGGCCGTAGCAAGCAGCGCTCGAGCGCGTCCCACCAGAACTCGCGGCCGCGTCCGATCGCACCGCTCACGATGAACACGGTGGCGGGGATGCGGTGGCGCTCCAGGATCGGAAGCGCCTGGCTCAGGTTGTCGCGATAACCGTCGTCGAAGGTCAGCGCGATACGAACCCTGTCGGAGCGCCGGGCGAGCTCGGGCCTGCCCAGCTCGAGCAGGTCCACGCACTCTGCGAGCTTCGCGAGCGCCGCCATTTGCTCTGCGAAAGTTCGAGGAGACACACACAGGTCCCACGGATCGTGCGTCTCCTCGGCGACCCGGTGATACATCAGAATTCCGGACGACGCGCCCGCTCGGCTGAGCAGTCGCTCCGCGCGCGTCCTGAGCGACGACAGCGCCATGGCGGCTACTTCTCGACGTAAAAGATGGTTTCGGTTCGATACTCGGTGTTCGACTCGATGGTCTCGGACGTCACCTTCATCCCGTCGAAGTACGCCATGACTTCGTCGCGATTCAGGCTCAGGTTCGGGATGCCGTTCTCTTCCAGGATCTTGAGCTCGCTCTCCGCGAACGGGGTAAACACGACCAGCACCATGCGGCGCCGGAAGGAGTTGACGGCATTCCGCAGGATCGAGCGCCAACCCCAGTTGTGCTCGAGCACGTGGCGCATGAACAGGCAGTCCGTGTCCGACGTATAGCGCTGCAGGTCCGCGGTCACGTCGCAGTGGCGACTCTGACTGCCATCGACCCCGACGTACGGGCTGTTTTCGACGAAGCGCTTGGCGAAGGCCGTACCGCAGCCCCAATCCTCGATTTTGCCGTGACCGTCCAGGAACGCCATGCCCTTTCGATAACTGCTCTCGTCGTCGTAGGGGAACGACTCCGCGGCCGTGTAGTCCCAGCGCCCGGCCATGTCGGCCCACACGCCCTCGTGGGAGGTCGCGGCCTTGATCGCGATCGTCACCGGATACTCGCGGTCGAAATGATCGAGCTCTTCGGTCGTGAGCTCGGTGTCCGCCAGACCGTGGAGGAAGCTGGTGGCGGAGAGCAGGTTGCCGTAGGCGCGGATCTGGACGGTAGCGGTCGGAAACACCTCCGCGAACACGCGCCGGGCGGCGTTCGTCGTCAGTGACCAGTACCAGGTGTCGTTCCACTCTTCGTCACTCACCTGGGTGATCCCCGGTACGGTGCACAGCAACACGCCGCCAGGCTTCAGGATCCGGTAGATGGTCGTCAGCGCGGCCTTCATGTCGTAGATGAGGTGCAACGTCTGCGTCAGGATCACGCAGTCGAAGCCGTTGCTCGGCAGCGTGGAGCCGTCGGTCAGGTCGTCCACGTAGGTCGCCCCCGGCACGCCCTCTTTCACGTGAAGCATGTCGCTCTTCACGACGCCGCTCCCGAATTTCAGAGTGTAGGTGTTCTCGCCGATCTCGAGCACGTTGCCGCGGATGTGCCGGGACTCGGCCTCCAAGAACTTCTCGATGTAGTAGCGGTCCACGGGACGACCGCGGTCGAAGCCGTAGCAGCGACTGAGCGGCTCGAGCCGCCGCAGATCCCCGAAGCGGACGGAGCCGACGGGCGGGCAATAGTTTTGGAGGTGGCGGGCGCGCCGCGCGAGCTCGAACAGCGGCTTGGGTAAGACGTTCCGCGCGAGAGCCTTCGTTGCCGATGCGACCGAGTCGAACAACCCGATAGCCTCGACATCATCCGCCATCATGCCCGGGACCATGGCATGCCCGGGTATTTGACCGCAAGAGTGGTGAATTCGAGTTTCGCGGACGTTCCGAGCCCGCGACGAGCGGGGAATTTTTCTCGCTGCAAGAGCGTTCAGGACGGGAGCGCCACGCAAAGTCGTTGTTCCGAACTCGCGGTCAACGCGCGTCCAGTAACGCCATCTTCGCCAGCCGGCGCTCGACGAACCAGTCAGTCCCTTCGACTCGGCTCTCGGTCGGGTCGAAGTCGTAGAACCGTCGAGCGCGGGACTCGGAGCTTTTTGGTGCGAGCGCGGCAGCTCCCGCGCGGCGCAAGCGCTCGACCGCTCTCGCCTTCGCGATCGAGGCGGTCTGTACGGCTGCCCCGAACGCGTCACGCCCGAAGCCGAGCGCGAGCAGGGACGCCGCGCTCTGAACCTGGCCGCGCCAGGCAGCGCGCACCGCACAGGTCGCGAGGAAGGGCCCGGCCGCCCAATCCAGCGCGCGCCGCGCTTCGGACGAAGGGTTCGGCGCTCGCTCGATCGCTGCCAGGAAAGAGCGCCCCATGACCTCGTTGCGCTCGGACATCGCCCCCGCGCCGCGGCGGTACCCGACCAGGTATTCGGGCACGACGTCGACCGGATAGCGGCTCGCGAGGCGGAGCTGAAGCAAGAAATCTTCCGTGCCCTCGAAACCCGCGTCGCGGAGCGACGGATCGTAGCCCCCGCACTCCAGTACGGCAGTGCGACGCAGCAGCAACGCGCTCCCGTTGCCGACGAAGTTCACGAGCGCGTGCCGGTGGAACACGCGCCCACGCAGCCGGAACACGCTGGAGTGACCGAGCACGCGGTCTTCTTCGTCGATCGTTCGAAACGCGCAGTAGACGAAGGCCGTGTCTGGCGGCGCGGCGTTCAACACCGAAAGCTGCTTTTCGAGCTTGGTCGGATGCCACAGATCGTCGGCGTCGAGCGGCGCCAGGTAGTCGGCTCGCGCCAGCTCGATGCCGCTGTTCCTGGCGCGGGCCACGCCTGCATTGGCTTGCGTGATGACGCGGACCCGGCCGTCCCGCGCCGCAAACCCTCGGGCGAGCTCTGCCGTGCCGTCGGTGGAGCCGTCATCCACCACCAAGATCTCGACCGCGCGGTGGGTCTGGTTCAGCGCGGACTCGAGCGTTCGCGCCAGAGTCCGCGTGGCGTTGTACGCGGGAACGACGACGGATATCAGGGTCTCCGACGCGTTCAAGCCGACTGCTCGCGAGGGGAAAAGAGCCTGTTCCGCGCGACGCGCCGGAGCTTCGGCAGCAGCTCGCCTGGATGGTGCGCGAGGGTGCGAAGCGCGCGCGTCGCGCCGCCGAGGATTCGCCCCTGCCGGAGCTCGGCCTTGGCAGCGTCCAGCATTTCGTCGAAATAGTGAGCCCGCCAGTAGCGCGCACCTTCGAGCCAGGCTCGTTCGTGATCGCGACGACGGCGCGCGAAGACTTCCTGCCGTGCATGCACCGCGAGCACGGCCCGCAACATCGCGGCGTGATCGAGCGACATGTTGGCCCCGTGCCAACGGTACTCCGCGACCAGCGCCGGGTGCGAGGCCACGCCGTGCTGGCGAGCAAGGCGCAAATACAGGTCGTAGTCTTCACAGCGACCGAGCGCTTCGTCGAAGCCGCCCGCCGCAAGCAAAGGCTCGCGGCGATACATGACCGCCGCATGCATCCCGATCGGGTTGCCGCGCAGGAAGTCCGCGTAAGGATCCGAACCCACGGGTCGCAGCGACAGCGGACCCCGAACGCCGTCCGCGTTCCGAAAGCGCCGGTGCGCGCCGTAGAGGAATGCCGCCTCGCGAGCGCGCTCGAAGCCTTCGAGGCCCGCTGCCAGCGCCGCGGGCTCGAGGCGGTCGTCCGCGTCGAGGAACACGACGAACGGCGAGCTGGCCGCGCGGAGCCCCGTGTTCCGCGCAGCCGACAGACCCGCATTGGCTTGCCGGATCAGGCGAACCCCCGGGAGATCGCGCGTCACGAGCTCCGGGTGGTCGTCGGAGCCGTCGTCAACCACGATCAGCGCCGCCGGGCTCCGGGTTTGCGCGAGCACGCTAGCGAGCGCCTCGGCGAGGAAGTGAGCGTGATTGTAGCTCGTGACCACCACGTCGACGGGGCAGGGCGCGCTCACGGCGCCGGCACCGCAGAGGACGCGGCAGCTCCCACGGATGTCGCGCTGTTCGCGTCGGCGTAAACGCGCACGTAGTCGATGTACAGGAAGGACGGGCTCGGTGCTGCGTCGATCGGCCAGCCGCCACCGAGCGCCAGGTTCACGAGCACGATCAGCGGATACTTGTGCTCGGCGGGCGTGGGCGTGTCCCAGACCGCGCGGCGATCGAAGTAGAACGTGATCCTGCGGGGGTCGACCTTCACGCCATAGCTGTGAAAGCCCGAAGAGAGCGCGGCCTTCGGAACCGGGATCTTGCGCGTGACGGCCCGATGCGGCTTGGGCGACCAGACGTGCACGGACGCATGGTACGCCCCTTCGTTGTGTCCGTAGTGTTCGATGACGTCGATCTCGATGCGTCCGTCGGCAGCGCCCTTCGGGTCCTTGTAGTCACGCTGCGTGGCGAGCCAGAAGGCGGGCCACAGCCCGGCACCCTTCGGTAGCTTGGCGCGAACCTCGAAGTAACCGTAGACCTGCCCGAAGCCGCGGCCGCGCGTATCGGCGGACGCGAGCAACCCGCTCGACCACGAACGCTTGCCTGGCACGGCGGAAGCCGGGCTCTTCTTGTGCGCTTCGATGCGGAGCACGCCGCCCTCGAGCGTGAACGGAAAGCCCGGCCTCGGATCCGCGAAGCGGGCCTCTCCGAAGTCGCCGCTCCACGGCGTGTGCGCGATCCAGCGGCTCGGCCCTCTTCCGGGCCCGGTCCCCCACGCAGACACGTCGAGAGGCCCGTCGAACTCCTCGGACCACGTGAGCCGTAGCTTCGAGACGTCGATCTGCGACGGACCCGCCGTTGCGCGCACCTCCGCCGAGCCGAGCTGCTCGGCTCGCGCCGTAGAGTTCCCGGCGATGGTCGCGGCCGTGATCAGCGGACCGGCAATGCCGAACCAGGCCGGAAGCCGAGCACTTCGGATCGTGGCGAGTCGTTTGCCGGACATCGACCTCTCGTTCGGGCATTGCATCGTTCCGTGCCCGAAGCAACGGCGCACCCGAGGCGCTACGGCAATTCGAATTGAGCGCTCACCGGATTAAGCGCTGACCGGACTCGCAACCCACGTGAAATCGCACGGCAACCAGCGCTTTTTTGCCACTGTATTTCGCTGAGCGGCAACCAAGATTGCCATTCTGCCTCGCGGCCATGCCGGCCCGCTGACCATCCCGCCGTCGCACACAGCGGCGGGATCTCGTGAATTTCGTGGAGATTTTGCACGATCGCGAGCCCGCGCGCCGCACGACTCCACAACGCAATCGTGTTGTTCGGATCGCGAAATCATTCAAACATGAGCGCGGAACACGCGAATCGCGTCCGAAACCGGATGTAACTCCACTCCCGAGACTGTGCTGCGACGGACCCCCATTTACATCGCGGAAACATCGTTCTACTGCGAGAAATCCCCCGCAGTCCGGCGCCTTTTTCCTGCTTGACACTTCTCGCTCCGGAGTGTCAGCTAGTAGCACATTGTGAGTGAGCAGGAGGCCATTGCATTGCGCCTTGGCCGCGGCGACACCCGCCGAACCATCGAGTCCCTCGACGTCGATCACCGTTTTCGAACAAACACAATAAGCACCGAACACGCTTTTCGCTCCACAGCTCGATCCGGCGCATTCTCGCTGTTTCTAGGCAATTCTGGGCTCGCGCGGGGACGCATCGTCTCCTCGGCTGCTCACTGCGGCCGCACCGACTCGAAGCCAGCAACTAGTTATCTCCAGCGCTGCACGGATTAGTTCTATCTGCGTTGTTTCAGATGGAGGACCCATGCTGAAGCGATATCACCATACCTTTGGCCATTTGTTCCGACTCTCCGACGCGACGGTCATCGTCGGCGCGTGGTTGGTCTCGTACTGGGTGCGCTTCTACTTGCCCCCGCCGATCCAGGCGCTCGCCGTTACCCGCGGCTTGCCCGAATTCGCGACGTACGCCGCGCTGTGCCCGCTGGTGGCGGTGCTCTGGATGACCGTGTTCAGCCTGATGCGGGTCTACGAGTCCAAGCGCCTGCTCGCGCCTGCCCCCGAGCTGCAGGAGGTGCTCAAGGCGCACGGCGTCGCCTTGCTGCTGTTCGTGATGCTCACGTTCATGTTCAAGGAGTACCGGTACTCGCGGCTGGTGCTGATCTACTTCGGGCTGATCGGCGGCGCCGCGATGTTGACGTTCCGGTTCTGGTTACGCACCTTGCTCCGCGAGCTGCGGGCGCGAGGTTACAACCTGCGGCACGCCGTGGCGGTCGGCGAGGGAGCGGCGCTCAAAGCGCTGATTCAGCGCCTCGATGCGTTTCCCGAGCTCGGGCTCCGCGTGCGCGGCGTCGTCACGGAAGAAGGCCCCGCCAGCACGCAGATCTACGGCAAACCCTACCTCGGCGATTTTCAGAGCCTGGTCGACGTGATCCGTCGCACCCAGGTAGACGAGGTGCTGATCGCGCTGCCGCCGGCCCAGGGCAACGAGCTCGACGGTCTGCTCGAGCTATTGAAAGACGAGACGGTAGACGTGCGTGTGGTCCCCGACATCCACCGCTTCGTCACGCTCGGCTGCGAGATCGAGGACTTCGACGGCATGCCGGTGGTGCGCATCAACGATTCGCCCGTGATGGGCTGGGGCGCCTTCGCCAAGCGCGCGACGGACGCGCTGCTCTCGGCAGCCGCGCTGGTGATCCTGTCGCCGCTGTTGCTGTTGATCGCGATGCTGGTGAAGCTGACCTCGCCCGGACCGATCTTCTACGCGCAGGAGCGGATGGGGCTCGACGGTCGCAGCTTCAAGATGTTCAAGTTCCGCTCGATGCGCGTGGACGCCGAGCAGGCGAGCGGCGCCGTCTGGTGCAAAGAGAACGACAACCGACGCACCAAGTTCGGCAGCTTCCTGCGCAAGACGAGCCTGGACGAGCTGCCCCAGCTCTGGAACGTGCTGCGCGGCGACATGGCGCTCGTGGGGCCGCGGCCGGAGCGCCCCGTGTTCGTGCACAAGTTCCGGACGGAGATCCCCCACTACATGCTGCGTCACAAGGTGAGGGCCGGAATTACGGGCTGGGCCCAGGTCAACGGCTGGCGCGGCAACACCTCGCTCGACCGCCGCATCGAGCATGACCTCTTCTACATCAAGAACTGGTCCTACGCGCTGGACGTGAAAATCCTGACCATGACCCTCTGGAAGGGATTCATCGACAAGAACGCCTACTGATCCAGGCGAACCGGTGGAGCGCGACTAAGCCGGCGGATTCCGAAGGGTTCGAGTGCGGGTTCGCCGGCGCTCGGCCCTCGTGGCAGACTCGGGGCTTCTCGACACGCTTCGCGCAGCGGCTCTTCGCGCGCGACCCGTGCCAGTCTGCTCAGGAGGGTTCGATATGTCCTTCGAAGATCTCGGGAAGCGACTGAATCGGCCGGCGCTCGGGCTCGACCTGTTGCGCATCTACATCGGCGTCGCCCTGGTCGTGCGCGGCGCGACCTTCATCGCACGCCCCGAAGCGTTGCTCGAATACATGGAACAGTCGCGGCTGTGGGTGATGCCGATGATCGTCACCCATTACGTGGTCGCGGCACACGTGTGCGGCGGGGCGATGCTCGCGATCGGCCTGTGTACTCGCCTCGTGGCGTTCCTCCAGGTTCCGGTGCTGCTCGGCGCCGTATTTCTCGTGCACTGGCGCGAGGGCCTGCTCGCGGCGAGTCAGTCGCTCGAGCTGTCGGCGCTGGTGCTGGCGATCGTGGCGGTGATTTCGGTGGTGGGGGCGGGCGAGCTCTCGCTGGATCGCCGCCTCACCAAATCTTTCGAGCGCGACTCGCTGAGGCCGGGAGCGTCCATCGAACACGCGCACCAGCACTGAGCGGCGCTTCGGCTCTACGGCGCGGCGGGCAACGCGGACTCGATCGCGCCGTAGAAGGCCTTCCCGAGCTCGGCGTAGCCGGTGTTGTTCGGGTGCAGGTTATCCCCCATCCAGGCGCTGGCGTAGTTGGGGTTCGCCGCGAAGAGCCCGTAGTTGTCGAGCAGCACGACGTGCTTGCCGGCCGCGGCCCGCATGTTCACGAGCTCGGGCAGCTTGCCGTTGTAAGCCATCACCTTCTGGTTCGCCCCCTGGTTGTTGGCGATCGGGATGATGGTCGCGACCACCACCAGCGCGTTCGGGGCTCGCATCGTGATGTCGTCGATCAGCTTGCCGAGGCGCGTCGGCGCGTTGTTCACGTCCACGTTGCCGTTGATGTCGTTCGTGCCGATCATCAGCAGCACGATGTGGGCACCCGTGGCCAGCGCCTGACTCGTGATCTGACCGGAGATCCCCGAGTGACCGCTGTCGGTGTCGATGGTGTAGCCGCCGTGGCCCTCGTGCTTCCTCGGGAACGGCTTGCCGTCCACCTCGTTCGGGCCGTTCTGCAAAGTGCCCACGAAGGTGATGTTCTTGCCGCCGGCGATCGCGCGCCGGAACAGCTCGACGCGATAGCCTCCGCCAGAGGACCCGAAGCCTTCCGTGATGGAGTCGCCCAGCGGGAGCACCCCGCAGGGCGTCATCGGATCAGCCGGGCACGGCGAGAAGCCCGCC
>JALYWZ010000762.1 GCA_030852505.1 Myxococcota bacterium
GTCGCGGGGCGCTTGGGCGGCTCCGGATCCGGCGGGGCCATCGCGAACAGATCCGCGAGCGGGGGCGGCACGGACGATGGCTTCGCCGGCTTCGTCGTCGCTTCTGCGCCCGGAGCGGGAGCCGAAGGCTTGGACGAGGCGGCCGGGGCGGCACCGTTGGTCACCGGAGACGGCGCCACGAGCGGCGCGTCCTCGGGCGCGCGACTCACGAAATAGCGGATCTTCTGGACCGGATCGACGGCTCGGTAGCCGTCGTCGAGCAGCTCGATCGAAAACTTCGAGAGAGGTCCGGAGTCGCCGCGCAGCTTGCGCGCCTCTTGGAGGGCTGCCTGCCAGGCCTTGGCTTCGAGACAATAACGTTCCGGCGAGCTGCCCTCGCCGACGCGGGAAACCTCAACGAACCAGCGCATCTATTTGCTCGACGAGCTCCCTTCGGGCGGCAGCCGTGCCGAAAACTCGGCCTAGTAGAGCGCTGATCGCTCGCTCGGGCAAGGGGCCGACGACCTCGTGGTAAAAGGCCGCCCGATGCCGAGCTCCCCGCGGGCTTTTGTCGATGCTCTGCGCGCGAGCTGGTCGCGCTTCGAACCCGCCGTGTATGCGATCGTGGCTGGACTCACGACGCTGTTCGTGGCCCGGGTTTTCTACGCGTCGCTCCGCCTGCAGACGCTCCACGACGTCTATTGGAGCGACCCGCCGGCCTTCGACGCCGCGCCGCCGGCCCCCGAGCTCGGGCCTTGGTCGGCGCCGCTCGACGACGTCTTCATCCATTTCGACTTCGCGCGCTCGGCCGCGCGCGGCTTCCCCTTCCAGTGGGTCGCGGGCAACGGTTACTCGAGCGGCGGGACGAGCTTGCTCTATCCGCTGCTGCTCGCGCCAGGGTACTGGCTCGGCTTCCGCGACTTGCGCTTGATGGAGTGGGCAGCGTGGCTCGCCTGCGTGTCGACGTTCGTGTGCCTGCTGGCAGCGAGGCGGCTCGCGAGCGGGCTGCCGCGACCGCTCACCTATCTGTTGCCCTTCGGGTTCCTGTGCGTCGGCGCGCTCGATTGGTCCCTGTTCAGCGGCATGGAGGTGGCGGTGCTGCTCGCGTTCTGGGGGCTCGCGTACGTTGCCTACGACGAGCTGTCTCGCGCGCCGCTCGGCGGACGCCCGCCCTGGGTCGGGATCGCGTGGCTGGCGTCTGCCAACACGCTGCTGGTCGGCACGCGGCCGGAAAGCGCGGTCGTGGTCGCGCTCTTCTCGCTGCTCTTGCTGTGGCGCTGGCGCGAACGAGGCTGGGTGAAGGCGGCGAGCATCGCTGTGGTCGCCGGCTTACCAGCCGCCCTGCTGCTACTGGCGCAGAGCCTCGCCAACCGCGTGCTCACGGGCGAGAGCAGCGCCGCGGGCGCCCTGGTCAAGCTCGAGGTCCATCACCCGTATCTGACGCGCGCAGAAGTGCTCGGCGCCTGGTGGTTCCACCTGAAATACCAGGTGCTGCGCGTCACGCAGTACCACTTCGCGGATCAGGCCGTGTTCGGCTGGATCGCCTGGATCTTCGCGGCGCTCGGCGTGGCCTTCAAAGCAACTCGCAAGAGCGCGCTGCTGCTGCTCGCGAGCGCCGCGCTGTGGGTGCTGGTCGTCGCCGGAAACGGACAGGTGCGCTGGCAGAACGAGCGTTACACCATGCCTGCCGTGGCCTGGTTCCTGCTCGCGGCCTCGCTCGGCGCGGGCGCGCTGTTCTTCAAAGCCTTCGAGCTCCGGCGGCGGATCCGCGGCCCGCTGCTCGCCGTGGCCGGGGTCGCCGGCATCGCGCTCTTCCTCTTTCACCAGGCGCCGCGCTTCCGAGAACAGGTCTGGTTCTTCGGTAGAGCGTCGCGCAACATCCTCGATCAGCACGTGCGTGCCGGCCGGCTGCTGCGCGAGCTTTCGCCGAAGCCGACGCGGGTGCTGGTGGGCGACGCGGGCGCCATCCCCTACGCCAGCGATCTGCCGGCGCTCGACATCATCGGGCTCGGCGGCTTCCACGACATGCCGTTCGCTCGCGCGACGCGCCAGCACGTCGGCGCAGCGATCGAGCTGATCGAGCGCATCCCGCTCGCCGAACGTCCGGACGTGCTGGCGATCTACCCGGGCTGGTGGGGCGACCTGCCGCTCTGGTTCGGTCGCGAGTTCGCGCGCGTGCCCGTGCGCGGCAACGTGATCTGCGGCGGCGCGAGCAAGGTGCTGTACCGCGCCGATTGGTCACCGCTCGAGCTCAGCGGGCAGCCGTTCGTGGTGCACCCCGGCGAGCGCCTGATCGACGAGGTCGATCCGGCCGACCTCGTGAACGAACGCGAGCACGGCTATCGAGTCGACGGTCTCGATCGCGCGGCGGCTTACGTGAGCATGAAGCTGTTGCTGCACCCGAAGACGCAGCGGCCGCTCTGGGACGCGGGTCGCGTCGTGCCCCCGGGCTCGAGCGAGACCTTCGAGCTCTCCGGGCTTGCGCCCTCGAAACCGCTGCGCCTGGTGGTGCGCGGCGCGCCGACCGCGGACCTCGACTTCACCGTCTTGATCGACGACCAACCGGTCGGAAAGATCGAGCTCGAGCCGCACGACGGCTGGTTCGAGGCCGAGCTTCCCGCGGTCCGCGTCGACGCTCCGAACGCGCGCGTGCGCTTCGCGCCCTCGAAGAGCGAGCGCGTGCTCTTTCACGTATTCGCGTTGCAGGGCCCGTGATCGAGCTGCCTTCGCTCCTGTTTTCGGCCGGGGCGAAAGGGGCGCCTTACCTCACGTTCGGTCTGTCGCACGACGGCGCGTCCTGGGCCGCGGCCGCGCTCGCGCTGCTCGGTTTGGGCATCTCGCTGCACCGCCCGAGCCGCGCGTGGCTCGCGGCGCTCCCACCCGCGCCGGTGCTCGCGGCGCTCTCACTCTCGGCAGCGGCGTTGTCGGCCACCTACGTCGCCCACTACCTCCACGGTGGGCCGCGGATCGTCGACGCGACGAGTTATTTTCTCGAGGGACGCGCGCTGTCGCACGGGCAGGTCTGGTTTCCGGTGCCCGAGCCGCGCGCCTCGTTTCACGGCCGGTTCCTGCTCGAGTCGGAGCGCGGGCTCGCGGTCTTGTTTCCGCCGGGCTACCCGCTCGTGCTCTCGCTCGGGTTCTTGCTCGGTGGGCCGATGGCGGTCGGGCCGGCGCTCGCCGCCCTGCTCGTGCCGGTCAGCTACGCCGTGGCTCGCGGCTTCGGCGCCGAGCGCGTC